>JAFGXK010000263.1 GCA_016936695.1 Bacteroidales bacterium
AAAGATCCTTTTCGATCAATATCTTAAGTTCTTTCCTGAAATTGATCTCTCTTTCAAATTCCTGGTTTATGGCTTCAACAGCCTTTTTTGAATCAGGCGGATTGACGGCGAAGGTTATTGAGTATTCCGAGGAAGCCTGAGTAATCAGTACAATGCTGACGTTACGCTTTGCGAGTGATCCGAAAAGCCTCATAGATGTGCCTGAGATTCCAACCATAGAAGGCCCCTGAAGTGTTATGAGGTCTATATGGTCGATTGAAGAGATGCCTTTGATGGGACTCCTGCTCCCGTTTGAAGGCTTGTTGCTTATCAGTGTGCCCTTTGCCCCGGGGTTATACGAGTTTTTAATCATGACCGGGATTGTCTTTTTGTAAACCGGCCGCAGTGTGGGAGTGTAGATTACTTTGGCACCGAAGTGCGACAATTCAATGGCTTCGGAATATGTAAGGGATTCAATTGCATATGCTTTTTCGACTTTTCTGGGATCGGCAGTCATGAATCCGTCGGTATCGGTCCATATCTCCAGCATATCGGCATTAATGGCAGCTGCAATTATTGCCGCCGTATAATCCGAGCCGCCTCTGCCCAGAGTTGAGGTTTCTCTGGCTTCGGTGCCTGCAATAAATCCGGGTACTACGATAAGCTTGCTCTTCCTCAGAATCTTTTTTCTGATTAGCTTGTTTGTAACTGCAAAATCGACGTTTGCGTTGCCGAAATTGTTGTCTGTCCGGATAATCTCCCTTGAATCGAGGAGAATTGAGTTTTCAAGGAATGCCGAAATGATGGCTGAAGAAGCTCTCTCTCCGGCGCTTAGCGCTTTGTCGAGAGAAAATTTGCTGAGTTCCCGCAGAAGGAATAATCCATTGAGGGTATCTCTTAATTCACCGAATATATCATCAATGCTGGAGAGAGTCGCAGCAAGCAGGTCGCCCGACACCAATCCTGAACAAACTGTTCTGTGTCGCAGAATCAGCTCATCAAGCCTGGTCTGATAACCGGGATCATGACCTGCCGCCGATTCGCTCAGACTTTTCAATGTGTCGGTAACCCCCTGTAATGCTGAAACCACAATCACAACAGGCAGAGGTTCCGACCCGATGATTTTCTTAACTTCCCTGATCCTTTCAGAATTGGCTACTGAGGATCCTCCGAATTTCAGGACCTTCATAAGAAAAATATTACAACCCGTTACGGGTAAACATGGTTAATTTAAAACAAGCTGCAAAAATAACAAAAATCAGGGAATTAGCCTGATTTCGTTATTTTATTAGGAAACAGAGCCTTTATGTTTACGATTACAGTATTAGGAATGAGTAGTACTTAAAAAATCGCAAAAACAGGCATAGTGGTCAATAACAGGAATTTCATGGAGTTTTTACGGTTTAATCCGTGAAAAACTCCATGAGACCTGTTTCAGGGTATTGCCTTCTATGTTGTTGAAGCTTTCTCGAGCCGTCTCAGTATTGAGAATATGAATGCTGCTGAGAGGAGACAGCAGACGATGAAAACCAGCCATAATGTACTGAGTGAGACTTTGTCCCACATAAGTGTGCCGACAAACAGAAGTTTGTTTCCGACCGCTGTTGCCAGCAGCCATCCTCCCTGCATCAGACCCTGGAAGCGTGAGGGAGCCACTTTTGAAACGAATGACAATCCCATCGGGCTCAGGAAGAGTTCTGCGACAGTAAGTACCAGGTAGCTGCTCATAAGCCAGTAAGGTGACACCCTGGCGCTGTCAGCTGCAGGAAGTCCGGACAGTGAAGACGGAGACGGAGCCCCGATTGAAGCTATCAATATGAGAACGAATCCGAGAGCAGCAATCACCATTCCGATGCCGATCTTTTTGGGTGTAGAAGGTTCTATACCTTTCTTATTCATCCACGCGAACACCGCCATTACAGGAAAGGTAAGGGCCACTATAAACAGAGGATTGAAAGACTGGAATACTTCCGGAGCAATTGAATTCTGTGGTCCGAATGGATTGAGGTTTTTGGTGAGAATGGTCGTAGGGTCGAAGCCTGTCAGGAAGAAAGCTGCAAACCAAAGCGATAATATAAAGAGTAATCCTCCCAGGAGTTTTGATCTTCTGGTCATGTTCTTATAGAGCAGGATAACGATTCCCGCAATCGAACCTATTACCGCCAGCATAGAAGGCAGGGTGAAGAACAAATTGGTAAAAGGACCCACCTGTTTAACAGTGTAATCCCTTGCAAACAAAGTAAGTGTGAGACCATTCTGGTGGAATGACATCCAGAAGAACACGACCACAATGAAAACCAGAATGAGTGCTGTTACGCGGGCTCTTTCCTCCTTGCTGGAGGAAAGAATTATCCATGTGATGAATCCTGCAAACAGGCCAAACGCGAAACCGGTTGCCACATCAATCTGCTCTGAAAGCTGAAGCAAGAAAGCTGTAAGTCCCATTGCCACTATGGCTGAAGCTACGGGAATAGGTTTGAAATCGATCTTTTCAGATGCATGTGTTGTGGCCTTAACCTCCTTGTTTGGAAGAAGGCGGTTGAAGATAATGTAAACCAGCAGTGAGATGACCATTGCAACTGCGGCAATTCCGAAAGCATAATTATATCCTTTCGAGAACACTTCAAGGTAACTATGGGCAAAAGCCTGCAGATCGGTGACGGGGCCTGAAAGGCTTACATTATTGGCAAGCTGCTGGAAAACTGAAGTATCCGCCAGCGTGCCGTTTATATATTGATGACAAAGCGACGGAACGCTCCCGTCGTGGGCGAAACCATTGGTTTTCAGCCACCAGTTTCTCATACCATTCGCGGCGTAGGGGGCAAAAAAGGCGCCAACGTTTATCCCCATGTAAAAGATCATGAATGCGGTATCCCTCAGCTTCGAATATTTCGGATCATCATACATTTGTCCGACGACAGCCTGAAGGTTCCCCTTGAAGAGCCCGTTACCCAGAGCAATTGTCATCAGTCCGATAATAGTTATTGTGAGTGTCATGCCCGGGACTGCCATGATAACGTAACCGGCGAACATTATTATTATGCCGGCAAGTATCACAAGCTTATACTTCTTCGTGGCATCAGCAAGTATACCGCCAAGCAGTGCAAGAGCATATATGCCGAAATAGAACCAGCTGTAAATGCCCCCGGCCTTTTCAGCGGAAAGTCCGAATTTTGCCTGGAGGAAAAGCACCAGGATTGCCATCATGGTGTAAAAGCCGAACCTTTCTCCCATATTTGAAAAAAAGGCAACCAGCAGACCTTTGGGATGATTTTTTAGCATATCTGATCAGTTAAAGGTTGAAAATAATTATCATGTAAGGTTGAAAAATAATTCTGCACGATTTCCCGGGTTAACACGGGAAATCTGAAACGTAGCAAATATATTAATCTTTTTAACATTTGGACAAAAACAGGTGATATTGTCATTGTCTCAACTGATGCTGAGTCTTAGCAGGAGGAGAGGCTTTAGTGATTTTTACCTTCGCTTCAGGTTACTTTGGGTTTGAATGATTATTTTTGGATTCAAAGAATAAACCCTGTTGGCATGAAAATATTCATCACCTCACAGATAAAGGAAATTGACTCACTCACGATTACAGAGGAGAAAATTCAATCTTCCGATCTGATGGAGCGAGCCTCCGGTCAGCTATTTAAATGGATATCAGGAAGATTCGACAGGTCATACAGATTCATTATCCTTGCGGGTCCGGGGAATAATGGCGGTGATAGCCTTGCCCTGGCAAGGATGTTGTCGTCAAACCGCTACAATGCTGAAGTCTTTTTTGTCATGGTATCGGACAAGACCTCTCCTGACTGGAAACACAATTATGAAAGACTGAAGAAGGAAACCAGCGTTCCGTTCATTACTCTCGACAGTATTGAGAAGTTTCCAGTTACCGGTAATGGTGATGTTTTTATTGATGCGATTTTTGGTTCGGGACTTACGCGCCCTGCCGAAGGAATCGGGGCAGATGTTATCAGAAAAGTAAATCAGTCGGATTGCACGGTGATTTCAGTTGATATTCCTTCCGGATTGTTTGGAGAAGATAACAGCACGAACAATCCCGGAACAATTATTAATGCCGGTTACACCCTTAGCTTTCAGTTCCCTAAGCTTAGCTTTTTGTTTCCTGACACTGCCATGTATGCAGGCGAATGGCATATCCTGCCCATTGGTCTTAGCAGCAATGCAATTATGAATACACCGACGCCTTTTGAATATCTTGAAGAAAGCAAGATGATCTCACTCCTGAAAAAACGGTCGAAGTTTGATCACAAGGGAATATTCGGACATGGGCTCCTGGTCGCAGGTTCGTACGGCAAAATGGGTGCTGCCGTTCTTGGGGCACGTGCGGCTATGAGAACAGGCATTGGCCTGCTTACCTGCCACATTCCAGGATGCGGCTATGAAATCATGCAGATCTCAGTGCCGGAAGCCATGACCAGAGTCGATAACAACCCAACATGCATCACCGATATGGGTGATTATAATATTTTTGATTCAATTGGGGCGGGGCCAGGTCTGGGTTTCGATCCGGCCACCTGCAAGGCTTTTCTTGAGTTGGTTAAAAAAAGTAAAAAACCGATGGTCATTGATGCTGATGGCATTAATATTCTTGGCATAGAAAAAGAAAATCTTCCCGGCCTTCCGGCAAATACTGTAATTACTCCTCATGTCAGGGAATTTGAAAGGATCGCCGGAAAGTCTGACAATGGATTCCACAGACTAAGGATGCAGATTGACTTTGCAGTGGAACAGAATTGTATAGTGGTTCTCAAAGGAGCATATACTTCAATTGCCACACCTGAAGGGAAGGTATTTTTTAACAGCACGGGAAATCCCGGAATGGCAACTGCCGGAAGCGGAGATGTTCTGACAGGGATGATACTGGCACTTCTTTCGCGGGGATATCAGCCTGCTGATGCTGCAGTTCTGGGAGTCTGGCTGCATGGACTTGCCGGCGATCTGGCAGCTGCTGAAAGGGGACAGGAATCAGTTACTGCCTCCGGTATAATTGATTATATATCGCGTGCGTTTGTTAAATCAGAAGAGATGAATCAATAATTAAAACTTACAATATGCAAAATCCATTAAAATTCACCTGTCTGGCATTAATTACAATCCTGGCTGCTTCATGCGCAGCAAACAGGACTATGAGTAGTTCAAGGAATTCAGTTGCACCAATGTCCGGAAGGCCTGCAATAACTGAAGGAAGCCTGGTTTATGGACTTCCACTTTCGGTTGTTGATGTTGAGATAGAGGCCGAGCATGTAATTGAAAAACCGGGTCCCTATTCCAGGTATGCCAACGATTTTCTGGGACTGAGAGATGTTATCACAAGCGAGAATGAGTACTGGACAATCACAGGACTGACCATCAGCACCCATGAGGAGCTTGACCCCGATCATTTCTACGTGATTTCAGCAGTATCAGAGTTCCGCACTAATGTTCTCTCCATGAAAAAGCAAGGTCTGATACTTGATCTTAATCCGGAGATTTACAACTCTGCAGGCCGCTATTCTGTTGAAGATGACAGTTACCTCGACAGGCTGGATGTTTATGATCTTGGTTCCGATGAGTATTTCCTGCAGAGGAAGGACACCCTCTACAGGGTTGTTAATCTCGATACCACATTCGTGCGTGTGCCTTACCTTGTTGAAAAAAAGCAGAAGCTTACGATCGATCAGCTTGCTGAGAAGGCTGCAATAAGGCTGATGGAATTAAGGGACGGGAAACATATGATACTTACCGGTGAGACCAATCTTTTTCCTCAGGATGAGGCTGCCATCATTGAAATGAACCGGATAGAAAAGGAGTATACCGAACTCTTTACCGGAAAAACATTATCGGTAAAACAGAAATTCAGGTACCAGGTTATTCCCGCCAAAGAGAAATCAACGGGGAAAATAACCCTTTGCAGGTTCTCGGAAATGACAGGATTTTCGGATCCGTCATCCGGTTCAGGCACTCCTGTTGAAATAGAATTTGCA
>JAFGXK010000264.1 GCA_016936695.1 Bacteroidales bacterium
TCGACGGCATGTTTCTCCATCCTGAAAGTCAGGAACCTGATTATCCTTTCGTCCCTGCGGTATTGCACCTCAAGTTTCTCAATAAGGTCTCCGGTTCCCCTGAATTCAATAAGATAATAAAAGCCTGTCGACTTCTTCTGAATTGGATAGGCCAGCTTTTTCAGGCCCCAGTTCTCTTCATGAATGATCTCACCGTTGTTTTCGGTTATGACCTTCTTGAATTTTTGTACCGCTTCCTTCATCTGGTTCTCAGACAAAACGGGAGTTGCAATGAAAACGGTTTCGTACTGATTCAACATAATAGTTAACTGTTTTTGTTTTTTAATGATTTTGGCTCGCAAAAGTACAATAATTTTCATTAAAGAAAAATTTTTGCATGATTTTAATACTGAAATAAATGGGCCAATAATGCATTCATCTTATACTGCTTCGCCCGGGTTAATTTGTTGCTCCTTTTTCAGGCAGAATGCTTTTTGATTATATTTGTGTTTCATCAAATTTCATTCGCGCCGGAGTCAACAGGTTTATGGAAAATTTCATAGTATCAGCAAGAAAATACAGGCCGGCAACCTTCGACATGGTTGTGGGGCAGGATACAATTACAAATACACTGAAAGCCGCAATAAAAGGGAACCATCTGGCACAGGCCTACCTTTTTTGCGGCCCCAGGGGAGTTGGTAAAACAACCTGTGCAAGGATATTTGCCAAGACTATCAACTGCAGTAATCTCAGGGAAAATGGCGAAGCTTGTGATGCCTGCGAATCGTGCCTGTCATTCAATACATTTCGATCGTTTAACATCCATGAACTGGATGCCGCTTCCAACAATAAGGTGGAAGACATCAGGAACCTTACCGACCAGGTGAGAATACCGCCTCAGGTTGGCAAATACAGCATCTACATAATTGATGAGGTTCACATGCTCTCCACTCAGGCGTTCAACGCATTTCTTAAGACACTTGAGGAACCTCCTTCGCATGCGATCTTTATCCTCGCCACAACCGAAAAACATAAGATAATACCCACCATCCTCTCCAGATGCCAGATATTCGATTTCAACAGGATACGAATTGAGGACATTGCGGCTCGTTTGGCATATGTTGCAACCAATGAGGGTGTTGCTGCCGAAGAGGAGGCTCTTCATATCATTGCCCAGAAGGCTGACGGGGCCCTGAGAGACGCTCTTTCCATCTTTGACCAGATCGTCAGCCTGTGCGGTAAGAAGATTACTTACAAGGACGTCATCGGAAACCTTAACGTGCTTGATTTCGAATATTACTTCCGGACGGTTGAAGCCGCGATGAAAGGGGACACTTCATCAGTTCTAACGATCTTCAGCGAGGTGCTGGAAAAGGGCTTTGACGGACACAATTTTGTATCGGGCCTGTGCAGTCATCTCCGCGATCTTCTTGTATGCAAGGATGAGATCACCCTGAAACTTCTCGAGGCAACCCCTGTTATCCGGCAGAGATACCTCGAACAGACCAGGAACTGCTCCGAAGAATTCATCTTTAAGGCACTGGAACTTGGAAGCAATACAGATCTTTCATATAAAGCGAGCAAGAATCCGCGCCTTCATGTCGAGTTGTTTCTTATCCGGTTGTCCCGCCTGAATACAGTAACAACCGAAGTGACAGAAAAAAAAAAGTCTGAAATAACCCAAAAGGAAGAAGAGGTACCAGCTCCTTCAAAGTCGGGCATAATCAGGGAAACAGCGGACCATCCGGCAGCTTTCAGGACCGAACAGACTGAACATCCGGGCGGGAAACATGCACCTGTAATCGAAAAACAAACCCGGTCATTTTCAATTAAGGATATTATTTCTGAAGACAAGAAAGATAATGCACCGGTAAGTGATCAGACTGACGACAAGGCTCCTGAAGCGCAGCAGCAGGATCAGGTTCCGGCAGAAGAACTTACAACTGAATCATTTGATAAGGCATGGAAGGAATTTACCGATTCATTGAAAGGAGAGGGAGTCAGGGTGGTCAGCATGTTCAAATCGGTGAAGACAGAAATAAATGAGGATAAAGATATCACCATTCATCTTTCAAATGCTGCACAGAAGGACCTTTTTGTCCTGAACTACAAACCCCGCCTTTCCGCTTTCCTGCAGAAGAGGTTCAATCCGGGAGAAATAGAAATTCTTACAATGGTTGATCTCTCTGAAAACAACGAAATTATCTATTCGGATGAACAGAAATATAATCACCTGGTTTCAAAATATCCTGGTCTGAAGGATTTTAAGAAAGCCTTCAATCTTGATATTCCCTAAATACCTGGTTAATGTAATGACAGGTGCATGAAGACTACGACATATTGAAAAATTACCAGGAAGAGCAGACTTTAGAAGAAATAAGGGCAGCTGGTATTGCCCACGACCTTAACAACGTTCTAACAGTCATCTCCGGCTATGCAGAAATGCTGAGAGATGATCTTGCCTGTAATGAGTTGTTTAAAGAGAATGCCGAAAGAATACTTTCTGCTATAGACCGGGCAAAGTCACTGACCGGGAAACTGCTGGAATCAGGGAACAGCCCTTCTGAAAATAAAACCATTGTAAACCTGAATGATGTGGTTGCAGAAACACTCGATTTCTTTCGTCCTTCATTGCCGTCAGAGATAAGTCTTATTACCGGTTTCCACACTGAAGCCATTCCCGTTTCTGCTGATTCGTCCGAATTGCTCAGGGTTTTTCTTAATATAATCAGGAACGCTGTCCAGTCGATGGAGGGAAAGGGAGGTACACTGTCTGTTCACTCCTCAGTGAGGGAAGATGAGGAAAAGCATACTGGTGAAGACAGTCAGGCAGGAAAGGCTGGCATTGTAACCATAACCGACACCGGTTGCGGAATGGATTCGCTGACATTGGAAAGAATTTTTGAGCCTTATTTTACCTTACGGTCCTATGGTTCGGGTACAGGCATCGGACTTTATGTATCAAGGGAGATAATCAGAGGACTGGGAGGAACCATAAGCGTCTCAAGCAGGGAAAACGAAGGCACGGTTTTTACAGTCTGCCTTCCGTTGTTTAATCGCGGTTGATAATTGATGAACACTATTTGAATAAGAATTTGTAACTTAGCGTTTTCAATGTTTTTGTAATATACAAATCCAGATAGAAATGCCGGTTGTCATGATCATTGAAGATGACAGGGAACTGCGGGAGATGCTCAGAACCGCACTTCTAAGGAAGGAATATACGATACTTGAAGCTGATAACGGCAGGGAGGCGCTGAAAAACTTCAAACCGGGCGTTACCGACTTGGTGATAACCGATCTTCTTATGCCGGAAGAGGATGGCCTTGAAGTCATCATTAAGATGCGGGAACTTAAAAAAGGTATCAGGGTTATTGCAATTTCAGGAGGGGGAAAAGCCGGTCCGGGGAACTACCTCGATATGGCAAGGGCCCTTGGGGCTGATGCTGTGTTTTCCAAGCCCTTTGCGGTTACCGACCTTGTGAACCGTATTGATGAACTGCTCAGGATCGAACAATAATTATTTAAAATTGTTTAAACAGTCAAATCTTAACTCAAAAAAATATGTTGAAGAAAAAAGTTGAAGACATCTGCAACCGTCAGATCGAAAGAGAAGGATACTCATCAAACCTCTATCTTGCAATGGCTGTATGGGCCGAAACTAAAGGTTTTGGAGGCACATCAGGCTGGCTTTATGCTCAGGCCGAAGAGGAACGCGAGCATATGCTTAAACTGATTAAATTTGTCAACGACAGGGGCGGAAAGGCCATTGTCCCTGCTTTCCAGAAACCAGCAGCCGAGTTTGAAAGCGTTCAGTCACTTTTTGAAGAGGTACTGAAACATGAAGAATTCATAACATCAAGTATTAATGAAATGGTCGAACTGACTCTCGCTGAGAAAGACTATACAACCCATAATTTCCTTCAGTGGTATGTTGCAGAACAGATCGAGGAAGAATCTAATGCAAAAGGTATTCTCGATAAACTTAACCTGGGAGGTAAGCATAATCTTTATCCTTTCGACCGCGACCTTCAGCGGTCAAGAACTGAGAAATAGGTATCAGAATAATTTTTTCAGTATTTACTTATTCCCCGTAAATCATATTTTGGGAAGATTTCTTAAAGCCCGGTAACTGACATTAAGTAAATTGGTTACCGGGCTTTGTCATTGCAGCCCCGCGGAATGATGTAACTGCCGGTCCAATATAAACGGGGTGTTATTGACAACCTTTGCGAAAAAGAGTAATTTTGCGGGATATTTTCAGGAATTGTAAAAAACTGTTATAAATGGATTTTATCAATAAAATGCTTGGTTTGTTCCTTGGCAATAAGTATGAGAGGGACATCAAGGAGATTACCCCCTACGTTAAGGAAGTGATTCAGGAATATGAGAAATTGAAGGATATTTCCAATGACCAGCTCAGAGAACTTACCTTCAGTCTGAAAAAGGAATTATTGGAAGCACTTGAATCTGAGGAAAATGAGATAAAAGCATTAAGGCATAAAGCTGAGGAAGAGGAAGATGTTGACCAGAAAGAGGAGTATTACAATCAGATCGACAAGCTGGAAAAACTGATTGAAGAGAAGATTGAGAAAACGCTCGATTCCCTTCTCCCACGCGGGTTTGCCATTATGAGGGAGACTGCAAGAAGATTCAAGGAGAACGATTCTCTGGAAGTCACGGCACTTCAGTACGACAGGGATCTTGCAGCAACCAGGGAAAGTATTGTTATAAAGGGAGACAAGGCTGTCTGGAGCAACCTTTGGATAGCAGGAGGAAATGAGATCGTGTGGGATATGGTCCACTATGATGTTCAGCTAATAGGCGGTGTAGCCCTGCACAAGGGAAAAATTTCCGAAATGGCTACAGGTGAAGGAAAAACACTCGTTGCCACCTTGCCGGTATTCCTGAATGCGCTGGCCGGCAGAGGCGTCCACATCGTTACAGTCAACGACTACCTTTCCAAACGCGACTCTGAATGGATGGGGCCGATGTATGAATTTCACGGACTTACGGTTGATTGCATCGACAAGCACCAGCCTAATTCAGCCGCAAGGCGCAAAGCATACAATGCTGATATTACTTTCGGGACAAACAATGAATTCGGATTTGACTACCTGAGGGATAATATGGCAATAAATCCCGAAGACCTTGTCCAGAGGAAACATCATTACGCTATCGTTGACGAGGTCGACTCGGTGCTCATCGATGATGCCCGTACTCCTCTTATTATATCAGGCCCAACTGCAAAAAGCGACACTCAGCAATTCGATGAACTAAAACCAAAGGTTGACAAGCTGGTAAGTGCACAGAGGCGGCTGGTTACCCAGATACTTGCTGATTCAAAGAAACTGATTGGCGAAGGCAATAATGAGGAAGGCGGAAAACTGCTCCTCAGAGCATACAAGGGACTGCCGAAAAACAATGCACTCATCAAATATCTGAGCGAGGAAGGAAACAGAACCCTTCTTCAGAAGACCGAGAACTTCTACATGCAGAATAACAGCAAGGAGATGCCCAAGGTCACAGATGAACTCTTTTTCATTATTGATGAAAAGGCAAATTCAATAGAACTCACCGAGAAAGGCCTCGACCTTATCTCTGATTCGTTTCAGGATGCAAGCTTCTTCGTGCTTCCCGACGTGGGTTCAAAAATTGCCGATCTTGAAAAGGCGGGACTGGACGAGAGGGAAAAGCTAAGAAAGAAGGACGAACTCCTGCAGGATTATTCGGTAAAATCAGAGCGCGTCCATACAATGACACAGCTTCTCAAGGCATGGACCCTTTTTGACAAGGACGTGGAATATGTGGTGATCGACAACAAGGTGAAAATAGTCGACGAACAAACGGGAAGGATACTGGAGGGACGCCGCTATTCCGATGGCCTGCATCAGGCCATTGAAGCAAAGGAGAATGTGAAGGTTGAAGAAGCCACCCAGACTTATGCAACCATTACCCTGCAGAACTATTTCAGGATGTATCATAAACTTGCCGGCATGACAGGAACAGCAGAGACCGAAGCCGGAGAGTTCTGGAACATTTATAAGCTTGACGTAGTTGTGATTCCGACCAATAAGCAGATCGTCAGGAACGACCGGGAGGATCTTGTTTATAAAACCAAAAGGGAAAAATACAATGCGGTTATTGATGAGATTCTCCAGTTGAACAAGATCGGACGTCCTGTTCTTGTAGGTACAACCTCAGTGGAAATCTCGGAACTCCTTAGCAGGATGTTGAAAATGAAGGGGCTTAAACATAATGTGTTGAATGCCAAGCTTCACCAGCGCGAGGCTGAAATAGTCGCAGAGGCCGGAAAATCAGGTACAATAACTATTGCCACCAATATGGCCGGCCGTGGTACCGACATAAAGCTTACCGCCGAGGTTCGTGCGGCAGGCGGACTGGCTATCATTGGAACGGAAAGGCATGAATCACGCCGCGTCGACCGCCAGTTAAGGGGAAGATCAGGCCGGCAGGGTGACCCTGGCTCATCTCAGTTCTTCGTTTCCCTCGAAGATGAACTTATGAGGCTCTTCGGATCAGAAAGGATCGCAGGCATAATGGATAAGCTCGGCTTGAAGGATGGAGAGGAGATTCAGCACCCGATGATTACCAAATCGATCGAACGGGCCCAGAAAAAGGTGGAAGAAAATAACTTCGGAATCAGGAAAAGGCTTCTGGAGTATGATGACGTAATGAATTCCCAGAGAGAAGTAATCTATAAGAAAAGAAAACATGCGCTTCTTGGGGAAAGACTTTCGGTCGATGTTGCAAACATGATGTTCGACGTTACTGAGAATCTTGTTGAGACTTACCACACGGATGGTGATTTTGAAAATTTCGAATTTGACCTTATTCGTTCTTTCTCAATGGATTCTCCTGTTTCCAAACAGGATTTTCAGAAAGACAGTGCCCAACAGATTACTGATAAGGTATATGAAAAAGTTCTCGACACTTACAAGAGAAAGATCGAGGCTATATCAAATCAGGCTTACCCCGTTCTGAAGGATGTCTACGAAAGAATGTCACATGTATATGAAAATGTGGTTGTCCCGATTTCCGACGGAGTAAGGGTCTTCCAGGTTGTTACAAACCTTAAGGCAACGGCTGAATCGGAAGGCCGGGAACTGGCAAAGGCCTATGAAAAAACAGTTGTTCTTGCCACTATCGATGAAATCTGGAAGGAACATCTGCGTGAAATGGATGAGCTTAAACAATCGGTTCAAAATGCAACCTATGAGCAGAAAGACCCTCTTCTGATTTACAAATTCGAGTCGTTTGAACTCTTCAAGACCGTTATTGCAAAAACAAACAAAGATGTCGTCAGTACACTGATGAAGGGTTCTATACCCACTCAGGATCCTAATCAGGTAAAAGAGGCACAGCGCAGGCGGCAGGTTGATATGAGTAAATACAGGGCTTCCAAAAGCGATTTCTCTCAATACAGCAGTACGGGAGGCGGGGGAGCTCCGCAGGAAAAGAATCAGAAAGCAGACCCTGTAAGGGTTGAAAAGAAAGTGGGAAGAAATGATCCCTGTCCGTGCGGCAGCGGAAAGAAGTACAAGAACTGCCATGGCAAACAGCAATCTGCTACGGCAGGTCAGGTACCTCCCCGGTGATCAGGCTTTGGTAACTTCCTCAATGGTCTTCTGAATCCTTGTCATGGTCGTTCTGCTGACCGGGACAAGCGGAAGCCTGAGGTAGTTGCTGCAAATATTCAGAACGCTGAGCATGGCTTTCACACCTGCCGGATTCCCTTCAGTAAAAAGCAGGTCTATCATATCGAGATACCGAAACTGAATCTCTCTCGCCGATTTAAGGTTGTTTCTCAATGTGTGGCTGACGAGTTCCGAACATGCAGCAGGAAACGCATTGGCCAGAACGGAAATGACACCCGAACCTCCGGCAGCAATAACAGGAATTGTGAACATGTCATCACCGGATATCACGTCGAAATTTTCAGGCTTGCTCTTTATTATTTTCATTATTTGGCTTATATCGCCGCTGGCTTCCTTTACTCCTGTGATGTTCTCACAATTGTGAGCCAGCTCAAGACAGGTGTCTGCAGTAATATTGCACCCGGTCCGACCGGGCACATTGTATATTATTACCGGAACCGGACA
>JAFGXK010000265.1 GCA_016936695.1 Bacteroidales bacterium
GGCACCAGGTGTTCCAACGGACAAAACCTGCTGGAGGTTATTGATATTTCATCAATTACAAATCCCTACCTTGTGAAGTCATATCCCATGTACAACCCGCACGGACTCGGGATTGACGGTAATCTCCTTTTTATCTGTGATGGTACGGCCGGACTAAAGATTTATGACAGATCCGATCCGCTTGACATCATAAACAAAAAGCTGGCTCATTATCCTGATTTCTTTACCTTTGATGTTATACCCATTGATGGCGTGCTTATGCTGGTTGGAGAAGATGGAATATATCAGTATGATTATTCCGATCCCGGGAACATTGTTCAGATAAGTCACATTCCAATAACCGGAGGCGGAAAATAAAATATGAACGGAAAAAGGATTTCCACGGCGATTATCCTGTTTGCATTAACTGTTGCACTTACTGCGCAGAAACGCGTTAATGAGCCGGGTGAGCTAACTACTAATGAGCTTGTTACCTGTTTTAACCGAATTGAGGTGCAGTTCGGTTTTATATTCAGGTAATGCAGAAATATGAATAATCCAGCCATAAAGCCATCCGAATTAAGTTATTTTGATGAAGCTTAATCCGGATGTTGAGAATGAGAAGGAGTGAGGAAAATGAACGGACATTATCAGACCTGGAGCTTATCAGGCGTTGTTCGGAAGGGGATCCCCGCGCACAGGAGCTTCTCTACAAACGCTATTTCTCATTCGCCATGTCGGTATGTATCAGGTACAACAGAGATCAATATGAGGCCATGGAGATCGTTAACGACAGTTATATGAAGGTGCTGGGCAACATAGGAGAATTCGACAGTTCGGGATCTTTCAGGTCGTGGTATGGAAGAATCCTGGTCAATTCGGCTATTGATAATTACCGAAGGAACGCAAAGCATACATCGTACCTGCAAATAAGCGACCTGGAGGAAACAGAGGAGCAGGAGCCCATTGTCTACGCAGAATTGTCGGCAAATGAGATCCTCTCTCTCTTCAACCGGTTGCCGGATAATTACAGGGTCACCTTCAACCTGCATGAGATTGATGGCTATTCTCATGAGGAAATAGGGCAGATGTTAAATATCAGCACATCCACCTCAAGATCGAATCTTGCCCGGGCAAAGAAAATGCTTCGGGAACTTTATAAAAGAAATTTCAACCCTGAGAAAAGGAGTTATGAAGAAGGTTAACGATATATTCAGGGAAAACGTAGAGAAGGCTTTTATCACCTACAATGCCGATCACCTTGCCGACAAGGGATGGAAATTGTTTGTCGTTCGAAAAAAAGTCCGGAGAAGTCGTGCTGCAGTAATCCCTGTATGGGTACGGGCAGCTTCAGTGGTGTTGCTGATTGGCCTTGGAGTTTTTTTTGCATACAAAATATCCATGCGGCAGACTGCTCAGGAAATCATTTCAGGGATTGAATCTGAAGTAAAGAAGGATGAGAAACAGGTTGCGCAGGATGAAAACACTCAAAAGGTTCCAATGGTAGTTGTGCGGGAGGAGGAAACAAAACGCAAGACTGAGAAGATTGAGAAAAGGACAGGTGAGAAGTGGCAACCTTATGCAGACAGGGATCCACTGTTAGAAATGATCCCGCAGAATAATGAAAGCATCGTGTTCAATGAAATTGCGGAGGACAGGTTTTTAAACCCGGTTTATATACCAGAACTCCCCGCAACAGTGGCTTTGAAAGGATTCCGCAAAGAAATAACACATGAAGACCTGATATCAGCAGATCTGTTATATGAAGTAATTAAGGCTGTCAAGAAAACACCTGACGAGGAAAAAGCTAACAGAGGGAGAACGATAATGGCAGGCCTTTCAGGATTAAGTGCAAAGAGTGACAGGACAGCTTCTCCGACCTCCGGATTATCCATGGGATTTTATGTCGATCAGAAACTCACGAAGAGGATCTCAATCCGCCCGGGTATGGCACTGGCCATGCAATCACTCGGACTTGAGAACGGTAACAGTCCCGATGCCATCTTTAATAACCCCATAGCACTTAATGACGGAACTGACGGCATACCCTATTCATACAGCGGTCATTTAACCATGCTGTCCATGGAGTTGCCGCTGAATCTTGTTTTCAGAATCGTCGAAAAGAATCGCTCAGGTCTATATCTTTCCGCAGGAGCCTCAACCATGATATATATCAGCCAGACATTCAATGCCGATTTCGTTAATGCATACACAAAGCAAAGTTTCAATACCATGACAGGTGAGTATTCTTCCGAAACCCGGTACTCAACTGTTGAGGTCGAAAATAATTACGGTGCATTCAGCCGTGCAGACTTTTTAGGCCTCGCCAACCTGTCAGCCGGATATTCATTCCCATACAGTAAAACCGGCACTCTGCTCATAGAGCCATTTGTGCAACTCCCCTTTAGGGATCTTACAAGCCTCAACCTTAGGGTAAGATACGGAGGCATCTCGATGAAGATGCAGTTCGGGAAGAAGGAAAAGGAGATGTGGAGATAGAACTGTTCGGCAGTTATGAAACAGGCTTTGTTGAAAATAATAATAACGAAGAACCATTGCCAGTCCCGAATATAATCGGGGTACGGCCCCTGAGTAAGATGAAATATTAATAATTGCTTTGCCTTTACCACTTTAAGGATTATGAAGAAGAAACTGTCGTCCGGAGATATTATTTTCTATGCTGTATCCAAATATCTGGATGATATTACATATGTCAAGATAGCA
>JAFGXK010000266.1 GCA_016936695.1 Bacteroidales bacterium
CTGGCGGCACTTTTCCGATACCGGAGTGTTTTCCCGGGATAAAGTACTTGACCGCCTTGAAAAAAGGCTTAGCGAAGCAGACATTGCAGTTGTGGCTGAATCGGCCAGATGGGGAGATGCAAAAAGGTCGGGTGCCCCATTTACAAAAGACAACAACTGGATTCCGGAAATAAACAAAATTCGAACCCGTTTCATTCCGGAGAGAACCCGGATAGTGATAAATCAGCTGAAGCAGGCAGGACTCTATCCTATGATCAAGGCTCCGGAGATAAGTACTGACAATGGAAAAGTTAGCCAGGACGGAACAGTGATTAACGGTTCGCTAAATGTTACTATCAGGAATCCGAACCCCGTGGGAACGATCTACTATACTTTCGACGGTTCTGATCCAAGGAAGATAGGAGGCGGCGTAAACAAGGGCGTAGTCTTTACACTTGATAATGTTAGCATGGAGCTTGATAAGTCGACCGTGATCAGGGCGAGGATCCTTTCTTCGGGCAATTGGAGTGCAATCGTTCAGGCAAATTTCATTAAGCAGCCTGAAGATTACAGCGGACTCAGGATAACGGAGCTTAATTATCATCCTCCGGATATTATTACAGGATATGATACTCTATCAGGGAAGGATCTCGAATTCATCGAATTTAAAAATACCGGTAATCACTCAATAAATCTCGGCGGGCTTGAGATTGACTCGGCAGTTCATTACAAATTCCCTGACAATTTTCTTCTTCCACCGAAGCAGTTTTTTGTAGTCGCATCAAAGCCTTCAAAGTTCTTCAGTCACTACGGGATGCTTTCCTCCGGCAATTATGAGGGAAATCTTTCAAATGCCGGAGAGGAGGTAATTGTAAGGGACAGGAGTGGTGCAGAAATAATAAGGTTTATCTATGAAGATTCGCCTCCTTGGCCAGATGGTGCCGACGGAGAAGGGTTTTCATTGGCCTCTGCAGCAATCAATCCTGGCGGTGATCCGGGTGATTATTCATACTGGACACTTTCGGTTGAGAAGGACGGCAATCCGTTTGCAGACAACGTTAGAATGCCGGATGTTCCAATTGATCCGGCTCCTGATGGATCACTTCTTGTATATCCTAATCCCACCACCGGAATTGTGACGGTTCATCTGTTTACAGATGAGGTGCTTGAAGAAATGGACATTGAAATATATTCAGCAGCAGGTAAGCAGATGAAACGGCTTGAAATAGGAAATCCGGGGTTGATTGATCTTAAATCTGAAGGACTTCCGGCAGGATTCTATATCTTAGGGGTCAAAACAGCAGAATATTCATTGAAAAAAGCAATAATACTGACAAAATAATAATCAAAAAAATAGAACTATGCTACGAAAAATTTTACTGATAAGTCTTTCTGTTGTTTTTATAACAGTATCGGGATTTTCGCAGAAGTCAAAATCGAAGCAAACCTTTTCTCTCGGCACTACGGAGTTTTTGCTGGATGGAAACCCTTTCCAGATAATAAGCGGTGAATTGCATCCTTCGAGGATTCCGGCAGAATACTGGCGTCACAGGATCCAGATGGCAAAGGCGATGGGGTGCAACACGATAAGTGTGTACATCATGTGGAACTACCACGAGAAGGAGGAGGGTGTCTTCGATTTTGAGACAGGCAACAGGAATCTGGCCCAGTTCTTCAGCATTGTGGAAGAAGAGGGTTTATTTCTGATTGTCAGGCCGGGACCATACGTATGTGCAGAATGGGAGCTTGGAGGAATTCCTCCCTATCTGCTCAGTATCCCTGACATAAAGCTCAGGTGCATGGATCCAAGATATATGGCTGCAGCAGAACGTTATATAACAAAACTTGCCGAAGTGGTAAAACCTTTCCAGGTGACCAACGGAGGCCCCATGATTCTTCTGCAGATCGAAAATGAGTATGGCAGCTACGGCAATGACAGAAATTATCTTGCACGACTAAAGGAGGTTTGGACTGAGAACGGGATAACTATACCATTTTTCACCGGTGACGGGCCAACCACCTACATGCTTGAAGCAGGTACTCTGCCTGGCTGTGCTGTGGGTCTCGATTCAGGAAGCAGACCGGAACATTTCGAGCTTGCAGCCAAAATGAATCCGGGAGTTCCTGTTTTCAGCAGCGAGACTTATCCGGGCTGGCTGACACACTGGGGAGAAGAATGGGCAAGACCCGATACCACAGAGCTTCTGAAGGAGGTCAAATTCCTTATGGACAACAAGAAGTCATTTAACTTTTATGTCATTCATGGAGGAACAAACTTTGGCTACACGGCCGGAGCCAATTCAGGCGGCAAGGGATACGAACCGGATGTTACCAGTTATGATTACGATGCTCCCATTGATGAGCAGGGCAAACCCAGGGCCAAGTATTTTGCCTTGAGGAACCTGATAGGGTCTTACCTGCCAAAGGGCAAGAAGCTTCCGCCGGTCCCGGACCCAATACCCTCCTATGAAATACCATCGATCGGTCTTACAGTGTTTTCGTCAGTATGGGACAATCTTCCTCAGGCTGTCAGTTCTGTCCAGCCTAAACCATTTGAGGCTTACGGACAGGATTATGGATTTATTCTTTATTCAACCGAGCTGATTGGTCATAAGAAGGGGAAACTGACGGTGACCGATCTTCACGATTACGCGACAGTGTTCCTTAACGGTGAGTTCATCGGCACCCTCGACAGGAGAGAGGGAATAAACACTATTGATATCCCTGAGAGTAAAGCAGAGCGCCCGCTTCTTGAAATTCTGGTGGAAGGGATGGGACGTATTAATTTTGCCCAGCATCTCATCGATCGTAAAGGTATAACCGACCGGGTGACCCTAAACGGAATGACTCTGATGAACTGGAAAGTTTACAATCTTCCCATGGATAACAAATTCATTTACGATCTAAGGTCATCAAACCGGACTCCCGGGAAGAGGGGTATTTTCTTCAAGGGTAACTTTTTCCTGTCGGCTCCGGGCGATACGTTTCTTGATCTGTCAAACTTTCAGAAAGGAATTATCTGGATCAATGGACATAACCTTGGCCGGTACTGGAATATCGGACCACAAAAACGGTTCTATTGCCCGGCTTCATTCCTGCGAAAAGGAAACAATGAAATGATTGTGTTTGATCTTTTGCAGACAGATCCTCAGATTGTTGTCGGTTTCAAGACAGCGGAATGAACAAATCTGGTAAAAAATAAAGGAGCGTCGAAAGGCGCTCCTTTTTTAAATCATGCTAACGAGTGAATTAAACCAGGATCTTTGTGGTGAGATTGGTTATGCTTTTCTGGATGTCGGCAAACATATCGCCGTCCCTGCTGTCATCCTGTTCTACGATCATATACTTCATTCCTGCAACGTCTTTTGCTGCAATGATCTCCTTAAAATTAATAACCCCTTCTCCGACCGGCGCGACATTGTCCTTGACAACATCAAAGTGCGGAGGAATTTTTTCATAACCGTCCTTCAGATGGTAAAGGGGAAATCTTCCGGGGTATTTGTTGAAAATATCTACGGGATTATGCCCCGCTTCGGTCACCCAGAACATATCCATTTCCATAATCACAAGATCCTTGTCAAGTTCGGCCAGCATCACATCAAAATAGGGAACTTTACCTTCAACGGTTGCAAATTCAAAATTGTGGTTATGATAACCGAACTGCAGTCCGAATTCCTTCATGACCTTACCTATTTCATTCCAGTTTGCAGCCATTTTCTGGTAAGTGGCGATAGAGTTGCGCATCTCCTCCACGATCCATGGCTGAATGCAGTATTTGGCTCCGATAAGGGCATGGTCCTCAGCCATCTTCCTGGCACTATCGAGAGTAACACCTACCCCTTCAACCTGGGTGTGGCTGCTCAGAATCTCCATTCCAAGATCATTCACCAGTTTTTTAAAGTCGGCCGGTGCATAGCCATAAAACTTGCCATCGACATAATCTGCAAGTTCAACATACTTGTAACCAAGGTCGGAAACCTTCTTCAGTGAACCAGGAACATCTGTTGCCATCGCATCCCTGATTGTATAAAGCTGAAGGCCAAGATTAAATGATTTCGGATCGACTATTACAGGTTCCGGAGCCTTTGCGGCCTTATTGGAGGCGTTCCGGCAGGAAGACTGTGATAAAACGAAGGCTCCGAGAGCGCCAGCAGCTGACACTCGCAGAAATTCTCTCCTGGATTGTGATTTTTTCATGGTAATAATTCTAAATGATTATAAGTTAAATGTTTGTTTTAACGAGATATAATTCCCAAAAATAATACAATTCTTAAATGAATTTAATTGAATTTTGATTTTTCTGCAATCTGTCTGCCGGTAGAATGCCCGAACCGTGCCTTACAGCGCTTGAACCGGATAAATAAAAGACTACAGGAAAAGCCTTTTTATATGCCGTTCGTACATGTTCTCGAAGACACATTGGGACACAACCTTCTTGTGCTCATCAAGCAGTTTGTAGAAACTATCCATTTCATGCGCGGCCAGCTTGTAGGCAACATGCACCAGCTGACGCATATTGGGATTGTAGTCGAGGTTCGACTGATCGTGCCTGAGCGAAGATGCAAACTTCCGGCTGTTCCATGAACGCACTTCTTCCGCCGAGGGCAGGAGTGATGCATTTATGTCAATCACATCGGCATACGGGGCGCAAAGCTCCTCTGTTTTTTCAAGCGCTTGTATATAAA
>JAFGXK010000267.1 GCA_016936695.1 Bacteroidales bacterium
GGAAGACAAAAAATTCAGGAAAGGTTTTAAGGAACAGGCGATAATTGAACTATTTTTGTAAAAAACCAGCCGTTATGAGTTTTTCAGAGTATCCTTCGAAGCTTCTTGAAAATGCTGTCAATGAGTTTGCTTCACTTCCCGGTATCGGACGTAAAACAGCTTTCAGGCTTGTCCTTAACCTCCTCAAGAGGGATCCCCAGGAAGTGAGGAAATTTGGGGAAAGCATAATAAAACTTCGAAGTGAAATCCATTACTGCAAGTCCTGTCATAATATCTCCGACAGTGAAACCTGTTCCATATGCAGTGATAAAAGGAGGGACAGCTCCATTATCTGTGTTGTTGAAAATATCCAGGATGTAATGGCAATTGAAAACACAAGGCAATTCAGGGGAGTTTACCATGTCCTTGGAGGTGTTATTTCTCCGGTCGATGGAATAGGTCCTGCTGATCTTTGGATCGATTCGCTCGAAGACAAAGTTAAAGAAGGCGTAATCAGCGAGGTTATTATGGCCCTCAGCACTACCATGGAAGGAGATACAACCAACTTCTATCTATACCGCCGACTCAGCAAATACAAGGTGTTGCTGACAACCCTGGCCAGAGGGGTTGCAGTCGGCGACGAACTCGAATATACCGACGAAATAACCCTTGGCCGCGCCATCAACAATAGAAATCCATATCAGCAGTAGAATCTGCATTAAACATAATTGCCCCAGAGTTGTTATTTTGATAAACACATATTCACATGGCACGCATGAACATCATACTTCCCTCGATGGGAGAAGGAGTTATAGAGGCAACAATTACAAAATGGCTTGTTAAGGCCGGGGCGGACGTCAAAGAAGACGACCCCATTGTCGAGGTTGCGACAGACAAGGTTGATTCTGAGATTCCGGCACCCTCGTCCGGTACAATATCCTCTTTCCTGGTAAAGGAGGGTTCGGTTGTTAAAGTCGGAGAAACCATTGCTATCCTTGAGACCAACCTGGTCGCAGGGCCTGAAGAACAGGCAGCAGTGCAGAAAGAGGTCGAGAGAATACGTGAAACCATTAAAGAAGTACGTGAGGAGGTAAAAACGGAACAGACTGCTTCCAGGGAAATGAAAAGCCGCACTCCCTCCGGAAAATTTCTATCCCCGCTGGTTAGAAGCATTGCCGCCAGCGAAAACATTAACTATACCGAACTTGACAGTATTACAGGATCCGGAATGGACGGCAGGATAACCAGGGATGACGTCATCAGGTATCTGGAACAGAAACGCGTGAAGGAAACAAGAAAAGTTGAAGCTCCTCCCACAACAGCTCCTTCACCATCTACTCAGCAGGGGGACGAAATTATCGAAATGGACAGGGTTAGAAAGCTTATTGCCGACCATATGGTCATGTCGAAAAGAACCTCCCCTCACGTCACTTCATTCATAGATGCCGATGTAACCAGAATGGTTGCATGGAGAAACAGCGTTAAGGACAAATATCTTTCAAGGGAAGGACAAAAGCTCACCCTCACCCCTATTTTTATTGATGCAACAGCAAGGGCTCTTTCCGAATTCCCGATGATAAACATTTCGGTTGACGGAAACAATATCATAAAAAGAAGGAACATCAACATAGGAATGGCCACAGCCCTGCCCGACGGTAATCTGATCGTCCCGGTAATCAAAAATGCCAATGAGAAGAATCTGACCGGACTGGCACTGGCAGTAAACGATCTTGCAGAAAGGGCGCGAAACAACAAACTCAAACCGGATGAGATCACCGGAGGTACCTTTACGATAACCAACTTTGGCAGCTACAACAATCTTACCGGAACTCCCATAATCAATCAGCCTCAGGCTGCAATACTTGGAACAGGCGTTGTAAGGAAGATGCCGGCGGTCGTCGAATCTCCTGAAGGAGACATGATAGCAATCCGTCAGATCATGATCCTTTCACTTAGCTATGATCACAGGGTTATCGACGGCGCTCTCGCCGGAAAATTTCTGAACAGGATCAGGGAAATCCTCGAAAATTACAGTCCCGACCAGGCCTGACCATCTTCCCGAAGGCTTTAATTCATCATTACATCATCGCAAATAAAAATAAAATGCGCATTGATGTTTGATTTGCAAATTTGTTATATTTGTTTTGATGATTAAAGTCAGGCGAAGGATATTTATAGTTTTACTGCAGCTCGTATTTCCGGTATTTTTTTCTTTTGTTGCAACAGCTCAAACGAAAACCGAACAAAGAAAGATATTTGCTGAGGCTGAGTCACGATACCTCTTCGATGAATCTGAGCTGGCAAATCCTCTTTACCTTCTTCTTGAAACCGAAGACAACTTCAACATTAAACACAAGATAGGCGTCTGTTACCTGAATATTCCCGGAGAAAAGGAAAAAGCAATCCCATACCTCGAAGCAGCCGTAAAGCAGTCTTCATTCAATGCAAGGATTAATTCCTTCCGGGAGAAAAGAGCCCCTCTCGACTCATATTTCCATCTTGCAAAAGCCTACATGATTAATAATGAACTGGAAAAGGCGTTGAGCACCTTCAACAAATTCAAGAGCCTGACCCAGGAAAATGAGGTGAAGGGACGGATGAAGAACCTCGACTATGTTGACCAGCAAATTCAGGCCTGCAACAATGCAATCAACAACCAGGAGGACCCCTACAGAATAAGCAAAAGAAGACTTGGAAAACAATTCAGCCAGGGATCTATAAATGAGAACCCGGCAGTCAGCTTCGACGGGAATACAATTGTTTACACAGAACGGCGCGGCCTCATAAATGCACTGATGTTCTCAAGAAAAATCAATGGCAAATGGCAAACTCCGGTCGAGATAAACTCCCAGCTGAATTCCGGTGACGATTGTTCATCGTGCTCCCTTAACAGCGACGGTACAGTACTGTATCTGTACAAAACAGATAATTTCGACGGAAACATCTATTCATCCCGGTACGTAAACGGATCCTGGACCCCGATTACAAAACTGAACCGCAACATCAACACTAAATACTACGAGTCGCACGCCGCAATCGCAACCGATGACAAAAAACTTTATTTCACAAGCAACAGGGACGGCGGACATGGAGGACTCGACATATACGTATCAGAGCTGGATGCTTTTGGCGACTGGGGACCCGCTATCAACCTTGGCCTTTCAGTCAATACCATCTATAACGAGGACACTCCTTTTGTTACAATCAATGATTCCTTACTTTACTTCGCATCTGAAGGGCATAGCGGAATGGGAGGCTTCGATATTTACCGCAGCTCCGGACACGGAAAGATTTGGGGCCTTCCCGAGAACCTCGGGTACCCGATAAATACAACAGATGACGACAGATTCTTCCAGCCTTTAAATAACGACGAAAACGGATTCTACTCCATCAACACCGACTATAAAAAGAAGGAGATATTCTATATCACCATTACAAATTACAGGCTTAACAGGGTATATGAGCTTTCAGGAAAATACAGCCTGAAGGATACTATCGTGGAATTCGATGAGAACAACGCCATTTATCTCATCGACAAGGCTTCAGGCGACACTGTCGATACAGGATTCCCCGACGCTGCAACAGGCAATTACAGCTTTATGGCGGCCCCGGGTGCTTACCGGCTCCTGTATACCGCTCCCGGCTATTTTACCCAGCGCCAGGATACCACCATTGTCAGTACCACTCCTCCGGGCATTATTCAGCTTGATGATGTAATCCTCGACAAAAATCCGCCGGCCGGCGGACAACTTGACCTTTCGGAAATTCCTGTTGTCGACCATATCGACCCTGATATCCTCATTAAAGACCTCCGGGTATATGATGTTACCGACAACGATCTGCAGGATACAACGATTCTCTATTATACGGTACAGGTAATGGCGCTCTATAATCCTGTCGATATAAGCTATTTCAGGTATGTCGACGATATCAGGGTGTTTTATAACGCTTCCGACTTTTTCTACAGGTATACAACAGGTGTATTCAAGGACAAGAACGATGCTTACGCCCATCGCGATAGGCTGTTCAGGCTGGGATACCCTGACGACCTCTTTATCAAGAAAGTAATGCGTGGCACCGATGAAAAGGATGTCCCAAGCCGGAAATCGTGGTCCATCCAGTTGAAAGCCACAAGTGTTCCGGTAGATATCACTGCCACTTTCCCACGGCTGAAAGGTGTCAGGGAAACAAAAGAAGTTGACGGGATGTATCATTATCTGTATGGCAGCTATTCAACAGCCGAAGAGGCAAAAACCATTATGAAAAGAAGTGAATTAATGGAATTTAGTGATGCCTTCGTTAGAGAAATTAGCATTCTGTTGAAGAAATAGCTAAATTTACTTCTTTAGTTTTATCTAAAAGAGTAGAGATATTCTACATTTTTGTAATATATTTATTGTCATTATAATTTACAAAAAGATGAAACACCTTTACCCCGCCCACAAATACTTCGTCATTGCGGTTCTGCTTACCTGTATTGCACCGCTTGGAGCCCAGGAAATGGCATTGAGAGATTTTCAGAGGGCCTTCAAAAATGCCGACATGTACTATCTTTATGATCAGAACTATCTCAAGGCAGCTTCATTGTACGAACCCCTGTTTAAACAATACCCCGACAACAACAACCTGGCTGCAAAACTGGGGATCTGCTATCTGAACCTCGAGGGTAAAAACGAAGAGGCCCTTGCCCTCCTCAGAAAGGCTTCTACAAATGTGGTATCAAGCGAAAAGGAATATAAGCAGACAGGAGAACAGGCACCTCTCGATACCTACCTGTACCTAGCGATAGCATTCCAGCGGAACGACAGTCTCGAGCAGGCTCTGACTTACCTGAATGACGTAAAAAAGAGACTCTCTCCTTCCGACACCTACCAGCTGGACTTTGTCGATCTTCAAATCCGTAACTGCAGGTATGCTATGGAGATGAA
>JAFGXK010000268.1 GCA_016936695.1 Bacteroidales bacterium
CCCAATCTTGTAAAAAGGATTATTGAACACTGTTTCAGGGCAGGAGCAAAGGAAGTATATGTTTTCGATCATACCTGCGACAACTGGGTCAACACTTACAAGAATTCGGGGATCGAAAAAGCTGCAAAAGCGGCAGGTGCGAAGGTTGTCCCCGGAAATACTGAAAACTATGACCATGAGATCGAAATACCCACTGCTGTAAAGCTTAAGAAAGCCAAGGTTCATGAGCTCATTATGGAAACAGATGTTTTTATAAACGTTCCCATTCTGAAAGACCATAACTCCACCAGGATGACCGCCTGTCTTAAAAACATGATGGGAGTTGTATGGGACAGAGGGTACTGGCATTCGAATGATCTGCATCAGTGTATAGCCGATTATGCTCTTTTCGAAAAGAAACCTGTTCTCAATATAGTTGATTGCTACAACGTAATGGTAAAACATGGGCCTCAGGGTGTTTCAAAAGAGGATGTTGTACAGATGAAATCACAGATTATAACCTCCGACTGGGTTGCAGGTGATACCGCGGCTGCGAAAATGCTTGGTATTGATCCCCAGCGGATTGATTATATTCCCATCGCTCATAAGATGGGCCTTGGCACAATGAACCTTGAGTCGCTCAATATCAAGCGTATAAAAATGTAATTTGTAATGACATCTTCCTTGCTCAGGAAATTAAGGATTTTGTTCTCTTCAATTGTCCTGATTTGTTTCCTTTTCGTTTTTGCAGACTTCAGGTCAGCAGTACCGGAGAAATACATAAATTCTCTTCTTTATCTTCAGTTTGTACCTTCGGTGCTTAAGTATATCAACCTGATGACAATGGCGGCAGGAGGTTTCATAATTGTGCTCTTGCTTACACTTCTTACAGGCAGAACATATTGTTCATTTCTTTGTCCGCTGGGTATCGGACAGGATCTTCTCAGCCGGATCGGAGGAAGGATTAAAAGGAAATTCGGGCGATTCGGATATAAAAAGCCGCATACAATAATCAGATACTCCTTGCTTGTTCTGACACTTGGGACCGCCATTTTCTTTGGCCTTTACCTGGTTACTCTTCTTGATCCCTACAGCATATTCGGACGGTTCATGACTTATCTGGGCGAGCCTGTGATCTTGCTTATTAATAATTTCCTTACCTGGGTGCTCGGAAAATTCGATGTTTACACTCTCCATCATGTTGATATCAGGGGATTTGTTCCCGTGACTTACACCGTGCCCGTGTTATTCTTTCTGCTTGTCGGATCGCTGTCCTTTTTTAAAGGTCGCCTGTATTGCAATATGATCTGTCCGGTTGGCACTCTTCTTGGTTTGATTTCGAAGGTCTCGATTTTCAGGGTCAAATTCAATGAAAGCAAATGTACCCGTTGTGGGAGGTGTGCAATAAGATGCAAATCATCCTGCATCGATTTCCTCAATTATAATATAGATGTCAGCCGTTGTGTGAACTGCTTCAACTGCATTGACGTCTGCCCTGAGGATGCACTTTCCTATAGTTTTATAGGCTCAAGGGAAAAGCCCGCAAAAACAGAGGAAGGCAGGCGAAAATTTGTTGCAGGATCACTTTTAATGCTAAGCGGTATTACCCCTGGTACCAGAAGCCAGGCTCAAAATGGAGTTCCAGTTCCGCATAGTGAGTCGACAGTAAAAGAACCCAGGAATTTTCCGGTCTGTCCTCCCGGGGCCGGATCTTTTGAAGAATTCACTGAAAAGTGTACAGCATGTTCCCTATGCATAAACGCCTGTCCGAACAATGTCCTTCAACCGGCCCTGATGCAGTATGGAATTGCAGGATTTATGCAGCCGGTCATGGATTATCACCGAAGCTTCTGTACCTTCAACTGTACGGTATGCACTGAAATATGTCCCACAAATGCCCTTAAACCTCTGCTTCTTGAAGCCAAAAAGCTGACTCAGATTGGCAAGGTTTTCTTTATAAAGGATAACTGCATTGTCAAGACTGAAAAGACAGCCTGTGGTGCCTGCTCGGAAGCCTGTCCCACGAAAGCTGTCTATATGGTTCCTTACGAGGGCAATCTGTTGATACCGGAAACCAATGTTGACATCTGTATTGGTTGCGGACATTGTGAATATGCATGTCCGGTTACTCCTTACAAGGCTATTTTCGTCGACGGAAATCCCGTTCACATGGCTGCCGCCAAACCCGAAATCAAAGAAGCCGAAATCACAAGTCCGGAGGAGTTCCCTTTCTGATAAGCGGGATTAACTAAATTCTTGGCAAACATGATTTTTGTTTGCATGAGCTATTTTTAAGCTGTTAATTTTGCTTAAATTATAGTCATCAAAAACATGCCCATTTATGAAACCTACACATATAGAACATATTGGTATTGCAGTTTCCAATCTGGCTGAATCGGTGGCGTTTTACGAGAAAGTTCTCGGTCTTGAATGCTATAATATTGAGGAGGTTCCGGATCAGAAAGTCAGGACTGCTTTCTTTATGGTGGGACAGACAAAGATTGAACTTCTGGAGTCGACTGATCCTCAGGGTACAATTTCCCGCTTTATTGAGAAGAGGGGCGAGGGAATCCACCACATTGCATTTGCCGTGGAAAATATTGAGGAAAAGCTAAGGCATGCAGAAAAGGAGGGAGTCAGACTGATTGACACCCAGCCAAGGAAAGGCGCTGAAGGGCTTGACATTGCATTCCTTCA
>JAFGXK010000269.1 GCA_016936695.1 Bacteroidales bacterium
ACTATTTCAATATTCTGGATAATGCACGGAAGACAGCCACCGACCAGGGGTACATGGGTGTAAGATGGCCCAAGATGATGGGACCCGACGGAAGGGAGAGCCCCAGTACAGTTGGAACGTACCTGATCTGGCAGCAACCTCATTTTATTTTCTTCTCGGAACTTCTGTACCGGAATTCCGAAAACCAGGAAGAGATACTGGAACGATACGGGGATCTCGTTTTTGAAACCGCCGATTTTATGGCAAGCTATGCGTGGTATGACGACTTAGCCGAAAGGTATGTTCTGGGTCCTGTACTGATTCCTGCCCAGGAGAGCCTGAGGCTCGAGACAACGGTAAATCCGACTTTTGAGCTTGCCTACTGGTACTGGGGTCTGAAAACTGCCCGCGAATGGAAAATACGTTCGGGACTCAAGCCTGATCCTCACTGGGACGAAGTAATTGAGAAGCTATCAGAATTGCCGGTTAGTGACGGGTTGTATCTTTGTTCGGAAGACACGCATGACTCTTATGAGAATCCAAGGTATTTAAGTGATCATCCGATAGTATCAGGGATTTCGGGGATGCTTCCTGTTACGAAAATGGTTGACGATAAAATTCTCTCCGCAACCCTTGATACGATCATGGCAAAATGGAACTGGCAAACAACATGGGGCTGGGATTTTCCAATGCTTGCGATGTCAGCTGCTTCAGTCGGCAGGTCCTCACGGGCAATTGACTTCCTGATGATGGATGCCCCTAAGAACAGGTACCTGCCAAATGGCCATAATTACCAGGACCCCAGGCTTGCGCTGTATCTTCCTGGCAACGGAGGACTTCTTACGGCGGTGGCTCTTATGTGTGTTGAAAAGCAATTTCCGGCAGACGGAACATGGAATGTCAGGTTTGAGAACCTGAATAAATATCCTGAGTGAAAAATTTTACGCTAAAATCAATACATGATGAAGAAACTGCTTTTATTAATGCGGATGCTTGCCCCATGCGGTCGCACCTCTGAAACCGGCTGCAAACTTGACTGGTCTGATAAATTAGTTGATCCCGGATACCGTTCCTGATTATGTAAGGGTCTGGCAGAAATAAGCCCGTTCAGAATGTATGATAGAATATCACATCCGTTAACCCGGAACTGCCATTCGTTAACCGGACCATCATTGTGTCGGAATAAAATCTTAACTTGATGTTCAGTTTGAATACCTAGCCTGACAGACCTCGCTAAAGTTGTTATGTAGATATTGAAGTTGAATTTATTAACGGCGTTATGAAAGCTTTCATCCAGATATTGATTCTTCTGTTTCTCTATCATGTACCTTTGTATTCATCAGAAATCATTATTCCTGCAGCAATATCAATAAAGCTGAAGGGACCTAAACCCGGAACCCCAAAGGATATTGATGAAGTAATGGGATTCATAAGGGAGGGCAATAAACGGCTGATGTCAAATGAAGCCGGGATTGACAGGGTGAAGGAATGCATCGATAGTGCCATTATGATTTGTGAAAGGAAGAAGCTTGATTTTCCTGCCGGTCTTTATCTTCTGGAAGCAGAATACTTTTATGCTGCCGGCGATCTTCGCTCCGCATCGGAAAAGGCGACACTGGCGCTGGATGCCGCTGAAGATTCAAAAAACCGGGAAGCTTTGGCTAAAACTTACCTGTTCCTCGGTAAGTATAACCGCAGGACAGGATTCTTCAAGGAAAGCATTGAGAACTATGAGAATGCCGTAGCCATAGCTGACAAGGAAAGTCTGCGGGGCATTATACCGTTAGCCTATATGGAACAGGCTGCCCTCTTCAGGTCGGTTGAGGATCGTAACCGGGAAATTGAATTTTTTGAACGGTTCATTGATGCCAGTAACAGCGAAAATGATACTTCACTTGCCATAAGCGGTTACCTGGAACTTGGAACAAGGCTGTGCGGCGATTCCTCAACTGTTGCATGGAGGGATTTCAGAAGAGCCGACTCCCTTCTCCGGATCTGTCACAATCTGGCTGCAATTAAAAAGGACACTCTTCTCTGCTCATGGGCACTGGCAAATCGAGGCTGGAATTTCTACCTGGAAAAGATGTATGATTCTTCTATATATTGTTATGAGAGTTCATTAAAGCGTTATAGTATTCCCGGAAAAAAATACAGCATGGCTTCAAACGCCCTTGGGAACCTGGGGACTGTGTACCGCGACCTTAATAAACCGGAGGAAGCAATAAAATACTACAAGAAGGCGATTGACAATGCGCTCAAGGTAAATTCATTATTTAATTTACAATGGATATATATGGATATGAGCGATATGTATCTTAAGCTCAGGGATACCACAAATGCCTACCTTAGCCATGTCATGTTCAAAAAGTATTCCGATGCCTACAACGCAGTACAGAGCAGTCAGGGTATGTCGGATGCACGGATCAGATATGAAGCTGACACCAGGAACAAGGAACTTCAATTGCTTTCTCTGCGGCTCAAGAATAACAGGCTGTTAAATTACGGATTTGCAGGATTTATAATACTGACCGCTGTGATTGGATTTCTGCTTTTACGCGGATCAAAACTGAAGAACAAACGCCGTTTGAGCGAAATGAACAGTAAGATAAGCGAGCTCACTCAGGCAAACCTCCGTCAGCAGATGAATCCGCACTTCATCTTTAATACTCTAAACTCGATTCAATACTATATGTACCAGCACGATAAGCTGGCAACCAATAACTATCTTACCAAGTTTTCAAGCCTTATGAGAAAAGTGCTTGACAATTCCCAGCATACCTCGGTTCCCCTGAGCGATGAACTCAGCGCCCTGAACCTGTATATGGAGCTTGAAAGCATAAGGTTCAAGGACAAATTCGATTTCCGGATCACTATTGATGATGAGATAGATCCCATAATGCACAAGGTTCCTACTATGCTGATCCAGCCCTATGTCGAGAATTCCATTTCTCACGGACTGATCCCAAAGGAGGGGAAAGGATTTGTCAGCATAGACCTGAAGCTTAACGGCACTTGCATTCTTTGCACTATTGAAGACAACGGAATAGGACGGGAAGCATCAATGGAGAGGAATCTTAAAAAGGAAGGTAATCACAATTCGCTTGGTACAAGGATCAGCAGATCAAGGCTTGATCTGGTTAACGAACTTTACGGCACCAGCCTGCAGACCGTTTATTCGGATCTTAAGGATGAAGAAGGCCTGCCGGCCGGGACAAGGGTAGAAATTCATATACCTATATTATCATGAGCAGGAAGCTAAAGACACTGATAGTGGATGATGAACTTGATGCCGTTGATTTCATCAGTTCAATCATCTCGGAGTATTGTCCGACGCTTGAAGTGGTAGACAGGGCATACAATGTAGATCAGGCAGTTGATGCAATCAGGCGCACAAAGCCTGACCTTCTTTTTCTGGATGTTGAGATGCCTAACGGAACCGGATTTGATCTGCTGGCACAATTCCCGGATAAGGATTTCGATGTGATATTCATAACTGCATTCAATCATTATGCAATAAAGGCTATAAGGTTCAGTGCCATCGACTATATTCTTAAGCCCATAAACATCAATGAATTCATTGAAGCGGTGGGGAAAGTTACCGTAAAAAGGCTGGAACGAAGCTCAAAAGGCAACGAAGGCCTTCAGGTCCTGATGGAAAACCTAAGAACAGCACTTCCGTCAAGGCTGGCCATCCCAACCGCCGACGGTATGGAATATCTTAATCCAAAGGATGTTGTCCGTATTGAAGCAGACAGAAGCTACACATGGTTTTATTTGAACGGAGGACGAAAAATACTGGTGTCAAAGCATCTGAAGGAATTTCAGGAGCTTCTGGGGGACCGGTATTTCTTCCGTTCACACAATTCATACCTCGTCAACCTCAAGTTTGTAAAGAAGTATATCCGCAGAGATGGTGGTTGTATAGAGATGAACGACGGTGCAATAATTCCTTTATCACGGACCAGGAAGGATATCTTTCTCGCACAGATGGCAAAATTTCACGGGTAGGAGCAGAGGGGAAATCAAGGGGGAAATTAAAAGGGGCTTTTTACAGCCCCTTTTCGTTAAACTCAAACCTAAAACCAACAATAAGTTGGATAAGAAGAAGAAAAGATCATTTTGCAGCAACTACCTCTGTCTGATTGTTAAGGAGAAGTGGGAAATAGGCTGCAATCATTTGGGTGGATTCGATTTCACTCAACCTGGTCTGGGAAATAAGTTTCTGATGGTAATACTCATTCAGGTTAAGCTCGGAATCGGAGGTGCTAATTCCATCCTTTTGAAGAGCTTTGTCAAGCTTTTCAACACCGAACCAGGCGCCGTTGCAAACATACTGGACAGAAAGTTTGTCCGACATCACAACGTATTTTGTGCACTTACCGGCTTTCCATACTGCAACCTTAACACTCATCGGAGAGTAAGCGTAGCTGATGGTGAATGTCTTGCATTCCTCACCATTAATCATGGCGGGATTGGTGGCTGTTTCAATTTTGTAGTCACCCAGTGCGGTGAAAGTCGGGCCTTTGGCGACTACTTTTGAGGCAAACGATGCAGTACAGAATGCGATTGCAAGTACTGCTGATAAAATTACTCTTTTCATGGCTTAAAAGAATTAATGGTTAATTGAAAAAGTTGCTTTTACTGTCCTGTGTTCCATAATCTTTTTTCGGCGAGCAAAGACCTGTCCTGTCATTTACTCATAACGAATTTATAACTTAAAGAAAGGCGGGAAAAGGGCCACTTAACGGTTGGCCGTTTTGAATCAACGGTTGACCGGAAAAGAGTTCAATCCTTAAGAATTATATTGAATATCGGCATCTTATTAAAACAATAAGCCCTCCTTCGTACCTCGGAACCTGTACTCAGGAGGGCTTTGTCGGGGTGATCCGACTTGAACGGACGACCCTCCCGCCTCAGGCGGGATGCGCTGGCCAACTGCGATAGTATAGTCACTATTAAAGTTATAAAAAAAGGAGCAGTATAAATTGCCCCTTTTCGTCGGGGTGATCCGACTTGAACGGACGACCCCTTGCACCCCATGCAAGTGCGCTAGCCAACTGCGCCACACCCCGAATAATTGTGCAAATTTAATCAAGAATTCCTAACAGAAAAATTTTACTTCAATTACCTTAACCGAAAAACTGCATAACTTTGAGTGATTGAATCCATAGAACTTTAATCCCATGAAGAAAATACTTCCGCTTATTTTAATATTGCTTCTTGTTTCCTGTGATAAAAAGCAAACGATTTCAACTCTTCAGGTACCCGGGATGCACCTCTACTGCACCATCGACACTGCGGGCGAAAGTATTATCCCAAGCGGCAGAATCGTTAAACCCTACGGCAGATTTGTCCGGATTGCACACGACCCCTTCGGTCTTACCCTCTCACCTGACGGTACCCTTGCCCTGTCGGTTCATAACAACCTTCTAACCCTCATAAATACTGCAGATATCAGCACGAGGGAGGTGTCCGCCCCTTTCCGTGAGAAGGGATCGTACATGGGTGCTGCTATAACAAGGGATAACAGAACTGCATACCTGAGCGGAGGAGACAGCGGGGATATAATAATAATGGACCTTGAATCGGATGAAAGCTCCGGCAGAATCTCCCTTAACGGGAAATCCGGCGGAAAGGACTTCAGCGGAAGCCTTGTAGGTGATATTGTATTGTCGGAGGATGAGAAGCGACTTTATGTACTAGATCAGTTCAATTTCAGGATGGTGATCCTGGATCCTGAAAGGAAAAGGGTGATTCATTCGATACCAGTCGGCCGTTTCCCCCTGGGGATCGATATTTCGCCTGACGGGAAATTCGCCTATGTAGCTAATACAGGGATATTCGATTATCCGCTTGCTCCCGGACTGACAGAAAAGAATCTCGAAGAGGCCGGACTGGATTTTCCTCCCTATGGCCTTCCTTCTGAGGAGGCGGAAGGAGGAACCGAGGTTGACGGCCGCCTGATTCCCGGACTTGGCAGTTCGGATGTGCCGGAAGCTGTTTCGGTGTGGACTGTAAGCCTCGACAGCCTCAAGGTCATCTCAATGGAAAAAACAGGCTTCAGGATGGGGGAGAGAGTCGAGGGTCTCGAGATTGTAGGCGGATCAAGCCCGAATTCAATTGCTGCCGGACGAAACCGGGTTTTCATCAGCAACGCCACCAACGATAACATCTCGGTGATGGATCCTATGACAGGAAAGGTGATTTCAAATGTCAAACTAAACATTGATCCGCGGATCGATTCTTTCAGGGGAATGATGCCTTTCGGAATTGAACTCAGCAACGACGAATCAAAGCTTTATGTGGCTCTGAGCGGTCTCAACGCCATTTGTGTGGTTGATGCAGTGAGTCTGAACGTTCTGGGATATATCCCCACCGGATGGTTCCCGACCAAGCTCCGTATCTCTCCCGACGACCGGACTCTTTATGTTGTTACAGCACGAGGACTGGGATCGGGACCGAACGGCGGAAAGAATTTTGTCCTTACTTCCGCTGGCACTTATGTGGGCGACATTATGCTGGGTACCTTTGAGAAAATAGACCTTGGACAGATAAACCTTGATCTTACTACCAGGCAGGTTGTGGACAACACTTTCAGGGAAATAAGCTTAAAGGACGATCCGGGTAATCCCCTGCCGTCCGTTGCCGGAATAAGAAAGAGTCCCATCAGGCATATAGTGTATATTACAAAGGAGAACAGGACCTTTGATGAAGTATTCGGAGAGCTTGGAAACGCCAAAGCCGACCCTTCACTGGCAAGATATGGCATGAATGTCAATGTGGCAAGCAGGGACAGGACACGACTGGTGAACAACGTTAACGTGATGCCAAATC
>JAFGXK010000270.1 GCA_016936695.1 Bacteroidales bacterium
CAGACCGGAGGCAAGCCATTTGCCCGCAGTCAGGCCCGCACCGGACCTGAGCCCCGCTCCATGGGGAAGGAACAGGTCAGATACACCACCCCTTCAAAATTAAGGAAGATCACGGCTCCGAAGGCTTCATATTCCTCTCCGGCAGGGATTGCCTCCAATACCGGAGAGTTCAGTGCGGGAGACAGTGTCAGCCACGAAAGATTCGGTAATGGAACAATCGTTTCAATCGAAGGGGAACCCCCTAATACGACCGCAACCGTCGACTTTAATATACACGGTAAGAAGAAGCTTCTGCTCCGCTTTGCCAAACTGACGAAAAACTAGAACCGGGTTACTTTTTGCCGGCCTGTCCGAAATTCACCTTGATAAATGCATAGCCTTCAGCGGATATTGAATGCTTGAAATTATCGGATATCTCTTTAGTCTCCATCTTCATGACAAGCTCTTTATCCTTGTCATATGCGTCCAGTGCAAGCATCACCGAGTTTTCAAATCCCGGATAACCATAATAGTTCGGCATACCGGTCTTATCCCAGTTCCTTTTATCGGCCCTGATCTTTATGTCATTGGTCATCCATACCATAGAATAACCCTCCTCGCCTTCTTCCACAACCTTGTATTCATCGCACCTGTAACCGGCAATCACCTTTGTATTTCCCGTTTTTGTGATCACCGGGGCTTTTTCCTGCTTTTCCTTCTGCTCCTTCGACTGGGCTTCCAGCTCAGACTCATCAGGTATTGCAGAAATAATACCTGTCTTTGAACCCTCGCCCTGCATCAGAATCATGAAAGCACGGTTTTCATTGTCAAAAATGAAAACCGTGGGAATTGCCTGCTGGCCATTGTCAGGATCCACCAACTTAATCTCAAATGCGGCATTGGCGGTATTGGCATTGAAGAACGTAAAATAGTCGGATTTTATAACATCCTTCTTGTCGTAATTCTCCATCACCATGTGGATCCTGCCCGTAAAATTGTATACATCTCTGTGTGGAACATCTGTTTTACCACCCAGCAAACCGCCCAGGCCCGGTCTTCCCTCTGGCGCCTGTTCTTCCTGTTTCTCCTGAATGGCGGAGTCGATCTTGTTTTCGACAGCCTTGTTAATTGCCTTGTTGAGCCTGTTCTTGAGAGCTCCCCCTATCTGAGCATCAATTGAATATGGCAGAGCTACCAGCAGTGACAAAACGATAATAAGAGTTCTTTTCTTCATGGAACCAGAGTTTTAAATGTTAAACTATAAATGTAGGAAATTTATGAAAATGGAGTATATTTTTTTTGACGGAAGACGGAAGACTGAAGACCGAAGACGGAAGAAAGAGGGGGAGAAGAGGAGAAGGGGAGAAAAAGGCGAGGCGTGAGGTATGAGGCGTGAGGAGGAATCTCTGCGAAAATCTGCGGGCTTTCCATCTGCGAAAATCTGCGAGAAATAAAAAACGTTAAATATATCTAATTGATATTATTTGATATCTTTTTAGTATCTTTTTAGTATCTTTTTAGTATCTTTTTGATACCACATTCCGAAGATTTCTGTTACATCAGAGCAAAAAACCCGGCGTTTCTGCCGGGTCTAAAAATGGTTGTCGTATTTCAGGCCTGTTTCTTATGCAGCTGCTTCCTGAATCTCGGCCGGTTTTTCCTTTTCAAGCAGCACTGACTGGTAAAGTGTTGCGAAGGAACTTGAAATCCACATAATGGCAGGGAACATGCCGACAATCAGCATCATAAGTCCGAAGATGAAGATGAAAAATGAAGTGATTCCCATTGCGAAGATCCTCCATCCGTGTCCTCTGGTCAGTTTCCAGCTGAGTTCAACGGCTTCGATCGGATCAAGCTTTTTATCCATCACTATATAGGATACGAACACGAGTCTGCAGCCTATAATAATCCCGGGAATGATCAGCATAAAGATACCCATCACTATCAGTGCCGTAACCAGGAGATTTGCCAGTATAATATAAAGGTAGTTAGTCCAGAATCCTTTTATAAGAAGCTCAAAATCGGGTTTCTTTCCCCTTACTGCCTCTACAAAGATAAAGTCGCCTCCGTAAGTGACTACAGGAGCAGCAAGGAAGGTATAGGCGAGAGCGATCAAGCCGAAGAACACCCCCAGCATTCCCAGGGCGCCGAGGGTAAAGAGCTGCTGAAAGCCGTCACCGAAAAGATGGCCCCAGTGAAAAGCATCGCCGGGCAGATCGTCGAGATTAAACTTTAAACCGCTGCCACTGAAGGGGGCAGTAAGTATTACCATGACGAGGGTAACCAGAAACAATCTCAGGAAATTATCGAGCATAACCCTGAATCCTGTTCCGAAGCTGTTCCCGAATGTGGGGATCAATGTGTAATTTTTTTGGGGTTCCATTTTTACTTTTATTTAAGTGGTTTAATATTCTGAGATCAAATTTATACCCTCTGCTTCAGACAGAAGCCAAACTATAGTAGTGAATGTATCAGATTCCTACTTTGGTATGGGAACACTACTTAGGTAGTGACCTTGATTATTTGAAGGCTGCATCTCCCGGAATGAAAATCCGGAATACCGTTATTCATTTCCGGAATATTCTGAATATCTTTATATCATGATCCGGATAATCTTCCTCCTCCTCTTCATTGTAACTGCGGCTCTGACAACCGCCGGTATCATTCTCGCTTCGAGACTGAGGAGCCGTTATAACACTGATATCTTCCCTCCCCTGCTGTATTTCCAGGTTTTCATTTACACATTCGGTTTTTACGGGATCTGGGGGCAGGTTGCAATTAATGCATTACTGCAGACAGCGGCCTCACCGGCATTGATGGAGCGGCTGCTTGATGTGGCCCTTCTGCTTGGGCTTCCCTTTCTGATTGGTGCCTGGTTCATGCTGCTCAGGTTCACAGGCGGGCTTACCGGGAAAGCCGTAAAAAGCAAATGGTTCATATCTCTCTTCCTTCTGGTCAATTTAATGGTGCTGATAAGTCTGGTATGGCTTGTTACAGGAAGGAACAGTGCAGGAGCCGGACCGGTGATGCGGTATTACTATATAATCATGAACCTCATTCATTATTTTGTTGCGGCTTACCTGATTCATTTTCCATGGAAAGGACAGCAGGTGATTCACGATCAGGACAGGAAGATAATCGCTCCCATGCTCTTCATAATTATGATTGTTCAGTGCGTGCCCCTGATTTTCATGGAATCACGGATGTGGCTCCAGCTTATTTTCATATTCGTATTTTTCACAGGCAACATATTCCTTCCCGTTTATTTCAGCTATTTTACCCTAGCCCATTCATTCGCTTTACCCCGAAAAAAGGAGATTAAAGACTCCTTCGAAGAGTTCTGTACGAAGTTTGAGGTCTCGCCCCGCGAATCAGAGGTAATAACTGAAATCTGCAACGGACTAAGCAATAAGGAAATATCTGAAAAACTATTCATAAGCCTTCAGACGGTTAAGGATCACACCCACCATATTTACATCAAGACCAATGTGAGAAGCAGGGTTCAGCTGATAAATCTGGTGAAGGAGGAAATCTGAGGTGTGAGGCGCGAGGCGTGAGGCGTGAGGTGTGAGTGTTGAACCAACTATCATTTTCGCCGCGTACCGCGTACCGCGTACCGCTCTTACTCCCTGAACTTCTGATAAACAATCACCGGGCCGCCGCTGAAGCTGATCTCGAAATAATTGCCTGTCGATTCGTTAAGGGTGCCCCGCCACCAGTTGGTGAGCTTAAGTCGCTCAAGTTCATATTTCAAACCAATGCTGCTTATTTCGGTGCCGGGATTTATGGAGAACAGGGACACCTGTTGTCCGGGAAAGGATTCGACTTTAGCGCCCTGCAAAAAGGGGGTGAATGTGCCTGTGTCGGTAATCATAACCACGGTGACTTCTCCCGCGTATTCTGCAAGCAGGGAAATGTTTCCGATCGTGTGGTCCTCCCTTTTGCCAGTTGCTCCCACTATTACGATATTGTCATACCTATTATTAATACACCACCTCACAGCTTTGGTAAGGTCGTTGGTCTCCTGTTCTGAGTTTCTGAAGATCCGGTCGGAAAATCTTTCCGCAAGTTGCGGATCTATTGAGTCGAGGTCGCCAACTATGGCTTCCGGTTCCATTCCGGCTTCAATAAGGCTCTGAGCGCCGCCGTCGCAGCAGATAATATGCTCAGCCTTTCTCAGGTGCATCAGAGGCACAGGGTGCCCGGGAAAGTTGCCGTCAGCAAGGATTACAGTTTGTGGTGACATAATGAAATTAAAGCTGAAATTTAAATATTCTGGCCGGGAAAACAAGCGTCTCCTGAACGAATGCCCGTAGATTCACTGCAAAATCGCCTGATTATCATATGATAAAAAAAAAATATAAGAAATTGGTAAAATTCCGGAGTTTCGACTATATTTGAAGAACCCTATAAACCTAACCCATGCAGCCTATGAGACAATCTTTTTATTTCACTTAAAATTTCAGGGGAGTTTCAGACTCCGTTTTGTTTGTTCACTAAGTAGTCTTTACTTAGGACAGTATTTTTTTATTATCTAATCTAACTAACTTCTCAAAAGTATGACGAAAAAAATCATGCGAATTGTTTCATTCCGTACAAGTTCAAGGCTTGTCATGAAACTTTTGACAGTGTTGGTATTGCTCGGTACTTTGCCTGCATTTAGTGCAAGCGCTGATCCGGGTGATATGCAGCAGAAAAGGATCACCGGCCGTGTTACAGACAACACGGGGGCACCACTGCCCGGTGTGAACATTCTGGAAAAAGGCACCATCAACGGTGCAATTACCGATGGCGAGGGACGTTATGCCCTTACCGTAGCCGGTCCGAGTTCGGTTCTTACTTTCTCATTCATCGGTTATACCAGTCAGGATGTGGCCGTAGGGTCGCTGAATACGGTGGATGTGGTTCTTGCCGAAATGTTGTCGGCTCTCGATGAGATTGTTGTAGTCGGTTATTCAACCCAGGCCAGGAAATCCCTTACAGGATCCGTGTCGCAGGTTGGTGCCGCTGAACTTTCAGAGAGTGCCGCCACTAACCCGATCACCCGTCTTCAGGGTAAGATCGCAGGTGTGACCATCCTCAACCAGCACACCCCGGGTGAGGGCTCTACTATCAGGATCCGCGGTATGACGACAATCAACGATGCAAACCCGCTTTACGTTGTTGACGGTGTACCAGGAGGTTCCTATGCTCCGAACGATGTTGAAACCATCACTATTCTGAAGGATGCTGCTGCACAGTCCATTTATGGTGCAAGAGCTGCCAACGGTGTTGTTCTTATCACCACCAAGGGCGGTAAGAAAAACCAGAAAGTCCAGATGAATGTCAATGTAAGGCAGGGATTCACCACACCGGGTGAATTCTACGACCTTCTTAACACGCAGGAATGGGCTGATATGCTCTGGCTTCAGGCCAAGAACGGCAATGTTGAAGGGTTCAGCCATGTACAGTTTGGCAGTGGCGCTTCACCAGTGATCCCGGATTATATCTACCCGACAGCTGCAATGAATGGCGACCCGCGTACCGACATGTCATTGTATGACAACAAGATTGCAGCCGAAGACGGCGACGACACCTATCTTATTACCAGGACCAGTCCCGGAACCGATTTCTACGGTGAGACAACACGGAATGCTGCCTTCAAGGAATACACTCTCGATATCGCAGGTGGTTCACAGAACACCACCTATGCCTTTATGCTTGGCTACACCGATGAGGAAGGTATTTTCAAACACACCAGTTTCGACAGGTACAACTTCCGCGCCAATGTAAGCACATCACCTGCAAACTGGATCGATGTTGGAGCAAACATTGGTATACAGTACACAAATGACCGCGGCGCACAGGGCGACAACTCCGAATCTTCGCTGGTATCGTGGTCATACAGGATACCTACTGCCGTTCCCATTTATGATGAATCAGGTACCACATTCGCCGGATCAAGGCCCGCAGGTATGGGTAACTCCCAGAACCCCGCGCACCTTGCCTATGCAAACCAGTGGGATAAAAGGAGCCAGATGAATGTAAGTGGAAACACCTTTATTAAGCTCAATATCCTCAAAGGACTCTCTGCAAAATCACTTATCGGCATCAACCATTACGGTTACAACACAAATGACTTCGGTTTTGTGGAAGTGGCCCATGCAGAAAGGGGTACCTACGACAGCTTCAGCAAATCAAGTGGATCCGGTCTGAACTGGACCTGGACAAATACCCTTGAATACGGCCTCTCAACCGGCGATCATGATATCAAGCTCATTGTTGGTAGCGAAGCATACGACAACACCTCCACTTCCTTGTCAGCCGGAAGATCCCAGTTTCCTTTCAAGGATACCAACTATATGACTCTCAACACAGGTCTCCGCAGTATAAGCAACTCCGACGGGAACAGCGCATACAGCCTCTTCTCTTTATTCGGACGTGCAAACTATACCTATGCCGACAAGTACCTGGTGGAAGCGGTGTTGAGACGTGACGGATCGTCCCGTTTCGGTACTGAGAAATACGGTATCTTCCCTGCTGTTTCGGTAGGATGGAGGATGACTGAGGAAGCTTTCATGGCTTCAACGAAGCAGTGGCTGAATGAACTGAAGCTACGTGCAGGATGGGGTGCAGTCGGAAACGACCGTATGGGTAACTA
>JAFGXK010000271.1 GCA_016936695.1 Bacteroidales bacterium
GAATACAGGTTCTACCCGGATTCGATGCTTGCAAATGCTTCCACTTTCAATGTGGCCAACGACGGTTCAGGCCGGTTCCCCGAACTATCAAGCCAGGATGTCGAAATAAAATGGTACACGGATAAGGACAACTGGCATGCAACCAATACGACCGGTAAAAATTTCAACCTGTTTGCCAATGGAACAACACTCGACGGAAGCATTAACCTGAAAAGTGAAGGACTAAAGGGAAGCGGAATAATTGATATGCCCGATTCGAGGATAGCCTCAGACCTGTTTGCATTCTCGGCAACTACAATAAGGGCCGATACTGCAGATTACAACCTTAAATCACCCTCCACAAACGGATATGCTTTTATCGCCGACAATGCCAATGCCGACATTAATTTTGCAACCCGGCTGACGAGATTCCATCTGAATACCGATTCATCGGTCGTAAAGTTTCCTGAAATTCAGTATATCTGCACCATGACCGACTTTGAGTACAACCAGGAAACCAAAATCCTCTCCATGGAACAAAAGGGGCTTAAGGCCTCCGGTCTGATGCCGGCTGACGAGCTTCTACGGATTAGTTTACAAGCACCTGAAAAACCCACTTTCACAGCCACCAACAACCTTGGTGACACAATATCCTTCACCTCTCTGAATGCCAGATACAATGTTGAAGAGGAATTCATTGAGGCTGAGAATATAAACTATATCAGGATCGCTGATGCACTCATTCAGCCCGAAAACGGCAAAATAATAATCAAAAGAAGAGCAGAGATTGACAAGCTGAGGAATGCACTTGTTGCAGTTAACAACCGTCATATTCTTCACTCGGCCGACATTGCGATTGAATCATCAAAAAGATACTCGGGAAGCGCTCTCTACAATTATATTGACGACAACAATGAAATACGAAAGATCAGTTTCCCGGAAATTACCGTCGATACAATGGCGACAAGCGCAAAGGGATTCATAGCAGCTGATGACGAATTTATGTTAAGCTCCGCATTTACATTCTCGGGTGATGTGAATCTATATTCAAACTCGGCAAATCTGCTTTTTACCGGATCGGCAGGGATTGTGAACGACTGTGAAGGTATAAAAAGCCATCCTGTCAAGTTCAAGTCGTTCATCGATCCAAAAAACGTGATGATCGCGATCTCTGAAAAACCAAGAGACCCCAATGATATGAGCCTTTTTTCCGGCTCATATATAGATGTCGACTCTCTGCATATCTATCCGGCCTTCCTTTCAGAGCAGAAATCCTGGACTGATGTCGGGCTAGTCAACGCAACAGGGGTTCTCTGGTATGACAAGGCAAGGAGCAGGTACCAGATATCTTCACCCGCGAAAATCGCAGATCCATCATTATCCGGAGAAATGGTCAGCCTCGACCGGAACCTTTGTAGTATTAACGGAGAGGGAAGACTGAACTTCGGAGCCAATTTTGATCATGTCCTGATGGGAAGTTCGGGAAACTTCGTCCATAACACCGACTCAGACAAGGTTGAAATTAAAACCATCCTCGGACTCGATTTCTTTTTCTCACCCGAGGCTTTGAAAATGATGAGCGATGAATTCAGGATGATGCCTACACTCAAGCCGGTAAGCCTAAATTCGGAATTCTACGTCAAGGGGATGAATGATCTTCTGGGACAGGCTGCCGCGTCACAGATCAGACAGGAAACCGGCCTCTTCGGAGCATCCGGAAGCATGCCGAAAGAGTTTATCTATGAGATTCTTCTGAATGATCTGACACTTTACTGGAATGAGGCTTCCTCCTCTTTCCGCTCAAAGGGTAAAATAGGAATCGGATACATAGGCGGACAGCCAGTCAATGTGTATGTTGACGGATTCGTGGATATCCAGAGAAGAAGGACCGGCGATATGATCGACATCTATCTGAAAGCTGACGGTTCAACATGGTATTATTTCTCATATTTCAGAGGGGTGATGATGGCCCAGGCCGGAAATATTGAATACAACAGGATGATCAGTTCCATAAGGCTCAGGGACAGAAAGCACCCGAATGATAGTGAAAGAAAGCCTTATACATATATGATAGCCGTGGAAGACAGGCTTGACAGGTTCCTCAGGAGAATGGTTGGAACAGAAGATGTGGAAATGGGACAAATGGACGGTCTTGTCAGATAAACAATCAGGAAACACATTGGTGTAATGCAGATATTCTATTTACCCGGAATCAGCGGCAATTCATGCGTGATGGATGAAAATGAATCGAGGCATTGCATACGGGTATTAAGGATGTCGAAGGGAGACCATGTGAGAATTGTGGATGGAAAGGGAGGCTTCTTTGAAGGAATCATAACCGATCCTGATCCGGCAGCATGCAGGATCAGAATCACTGAAAGCACTACCGGATTTGAAAAGAGGGGGTACAGACTGCACATGGCAGTTTCGCCTGTCAAAAATCAGGAAAGGTTCGAATGGTTTATTGAAAAAAGCGTGGAATTCGGGATTGACGTGATTACCCCGCTCATATGCAGATTCACCGAGAAACAAAGTGTAAAGACAGAGCGGATAAACAATATCATTATCTCGGCGATGAAGCAATCGCTTAAGGCATACAGACCTTTGCTGAATGAACCTGCCCGTTTCAGTGAATTCATGGCTGGTGAGCATACCGGAATTAAGATGATAGCCCATTGCAATCCAGGGTATGCCCTTAAAAACATAGGTCAGGTCTATGAAAAGGGAATGGAAGCATTGATTCTGATTGGTCCGGAGGGAGATTTCAGCAGGGAGGAGATTGACATGGCTCTGGCCAGAGGCTTCACCGGCGTCAGTCTGGGCAGCAGCAGGTTAAGAACAGAAACGGCAGGCATTGCTGCCTGCCATTCCGTGTATTTCATCAATCTTTAGGCTCACCCTCTTCGCGTTCCGCTACATCATCGCGCTTACCCTTGTACCTTCCCGCCTTGCGGAGAGCCTGCTCGAGAAGGTATTCTATCTGGCCGTTGGTACTGCGGAACTCATCAGCAGCCCATTTCTCAACGGCCTTGAACGTGCGCGGATCGATCCTGAGCAATATGGATTTCTTCTGACTCATATCAGGCATGTAAGGTTCCGGTATTGACAACAGGTGTTGCGTCCTTGTCGCTGCAAAGCACAACCATCAGGTTGCTTACCATCGAGGCCTTCTTTTCCTCATCCAGGTCAACGATGTTCTTATCCGACAACTGTTCAAGAGCCATCTGAACCATGGAGACCGCCCCTTCAACAATCTTGAAGCGGGCTGCCACAACTGCAGTAGCCTGCTGCCTTCTAAGCATTGCATTGGCAATCTCCTCAGCATAGGCAATGTAGTTTATCCTAGCTTCAATTACATGAATGCCGGCTATAGCCAAACGTTCCCTTATCTCCCTTTCAAGCTCATCATTAACTTCCTCTCCCCCGCTTCTTAGAGTCATGACAGCCTCATGGTCCTCCAGATTGTCGTACGGGTAAAGCCCTGCAAGCTTTCTGAGGGCTGCATCGCTCTGAACGAGTACGAAATGCTGGTAATCGTCGACCTCAAAAACAGCCTTATAGGTTTCGGAAACCTTCCATACAAGAACAAATCCGATCTTGATAGGATTCCCGATCTTATCGTTAACCTTTATGGGCTCACTGTCGAAGTTGCGTGCTCTGAGAGAAACTTTTCTAGTGGTAAAAAAAGGATTTACCCAGAAAAAGCCATTCTCCCTGATTGTTCCCTTATAGGCACCGAAAAGAACCAGGACACATGAGTTATTTGGATCCACAATCACAAGACCCTTTACAGTCAGGAAGAATAACAATATTGAAACAATTCCCAGCCAGACAATTTCAAAATAAAATCCGGCAAAAGCTCCGGCAATAAATAACAAAGCTGCAAGTAATGCAAGGTAACCAGAGACAGGTTTTACAGTAAATTCTTCTTTCATGGCATTATTTTATTGGTTAGATAATGCAAATATATGAAAAATATTTCAAAACGATATATTTTTGATATTTTTTTTATATCTATATGATAGCATTTTGATACAAGTGGGGATATAAAAAAAAGCACAGGATTTGTAGCCTGTGCTTGCTGATTTTCAGTTCATCTGCCTGACCCGCTCAATTAGTCGTTTAGTCAGTCTTTTCTTTGGAACAGGTTTCAACTGGTCCAGAAGGTTAAACACATCACCGAATTCCTGGTAGAGACCGAATGCATCCTCATAGATATCAATATCATCAACCTGAATTTCGTGATATGAAAGAAAAGGAGTAGAATTTTTTGCCATAGGCTGTTAGTTTTTATCTTTTGAATAAAAACGGCCTATGGCAAAAAATATTGCTATGAGATCAATTAAAAGTGAGGGTGATTTTCTTCTCCTCCATCATTTTCCTCATGTTAATGAGGGCATATCTCATTCTGCCAAGGGCCGTATTGATGCTAACATCAGTTATATCAGCTATTTCTTTAAAACTCAGTCCGGAATAGTGGCGCAGTATCACAACCTCTCTCTGGTCTTCAGGCAGCTGGCTGATCAGTTTCCTGATATCTTTCTGGATCTGTCTCTTGATCATATTATCCTCGACGTTTGCCTCAGCAAGCTTTTTGGAGTTGAAGAGATCAGATTCATAGTCGTCATTCGAAACAGTGTTAAGCTGCTTAACCCTGCGGAAATGATCGATTATCAGGTTATGGGCGATACGCATCACCCAGGAAATGAATTTACCGTTATCGTAGTATTTTCCTGACTTGACTGACTGGATCACTTTCAGGAAGGTATCCTGAAACAGATCTTCGGCCAATGCCTGATCGCGTATATAAAGACTTATATACGCAAATACTTTACTCTTGTGACGGCGGATTAATTCTTCGAAGCAGGACTGCTCACCCTTTACAAACTCTTCAATAAGTTCGTAATCGGACATCGATTTTCTCATAGCTCTCTCTTTGTTTAAGTGTAAAAGAGTAGAGTTGTTGAATAGGCAGTCCTCCGGGTTTTAGTGGTTAATTGAACTGCAAAGAAAACTGAATTTTTTTAATTGCAAAATAAAATGTTAATTTTTTTTAATTTTTTTTGTCAAAAAGATTTCTCCATTCATCAATAACAGCATACCATCTGCCAAAATAATAACGTTTTGGGGGGCTTTAGCCCCTTTTCCCTTGCCCCGGGACTAAAGTCCCAATAAAAGAGGGAGAGGGGCGCCCAAACCGTCAGCTTCAGCTGACGGTAACAGAAGAACGTATTCCACATAATTTCAAGCCAATATGCAATACTCATTAACAGGCATCTTTCTTTTCGTTGCCGTCGGCTTCATCCGACGCTAGATGATAGAGGGTATCATATTTTTTGCCACCTTTGGGCAATCAAAAAAGAAGGGCAACCGGAGTAAAAAGATGGATAGTTTTATTGAAGTAAAGGGTGCAAGGGTAAACAACCTCAGGAATGTCAGTCTGAAGATCCCAAGGAATAAGCTGGTGGTTATTACAGGAGTATCGGGATCGGGTAAATCATCTCTTGCATTCGATACGATTTATGCCGAGGGACAGAGGAGATATGTGGAGAGCCTTTCATCTTATGCCCGGCAATTCCTTGGCAGAATGAACAAGCCGGAGGTCGATTTCATTAACGGCATCCCTCCTGCCATCGCCATCGAACAAAGGGTTAATTCTAGGAATCCCCGGTCAACAGTCGGTACATCCACAGAGATTTACGACTACATGAGGCTTCTTTTTGCAAGGGCAGGCCGGACGTTTTCGCCGGTTTCAGGAAGGGAAGTAAAAAAACACAGCGCCGACGACCTGGTGAATTATCTCACAACCCTTCCAGAGGGAACAAGAGTGACAATTGTCGCACCCGGAGTCATTCCCAAAACAATAAAAATATCCGAATATTTTGACTTCCTCGTTAAACAGGGTTTCACCAGGATAGAATCAGAAGGCCGGCTGGACAGGATAGACGAATCAATACCTGAAAACAACTGGCATCAGGGACAGAAGATCAATATTGTGATTGACAGACTGGTAATAAGTCATGATGCCGACAACCTGAGCCGTTCGGCTGAATCGGCAGCCTCAGCATTTCAGGCCGGAAAGGGTCATTGCCAGGTTATTATTCATTCGGATAAAGAAATTGAACGCCGGAGTTTCTCAAATAAATTTGAAGAAGACGACATCGAGTTTGAGGAGCCGAACGAATACTTTTTCAGCTTTAACAATCCGATCGGGGCCTGCCCTCTCTGCGAAGGCTACGGTAAAATAATCGGAATTGATGAGAACCTTGTGATTCCGGATCAGAATCTTTCAATATACCAGGAGGCCATCGCATGCTGGCGCGGTGATTCTATGAAGAAATGGGCGGAGCGGCTGATCTCCACTGCCGACCTTTACGGATTTCCCATACACAAACCATACTACCAACTCACTGAAGAACAGAAACAGCTCCTGTGGACCGGGAACCGGCATTTTTACGGACTGAACCGCTTCTTCGAACATCTGGAAGAAAAAAAATACAAGATACAGTTCCGGGTGCTTCTTAGCAGGTACCGCGGAAAGACAATATGTCCTGAATGTAAAGGCACCCGGCTGAAAAAAGAGACTTCGTATGTAAAAGTTGGCGGTAAGAACATCCAGGAACTGGTTTCGATGCCGGTATCGGAACTGAACAGCTTCTTCAATAGTATTTCCCTTGAAGAGACGGATATGAAGATAGCCGGACGCCTTCTCACGGAAATCAAACAGAGACTGAAATTCCTACTCGATGTAGGACTTCCCTATCTCACCCTTAACAGGCTGTCCTCCACCCTCTCGGGCGGTGAATCGCAAAGAATAAACCTGGCCACATCGCTGGGCAGCAACCTTGTAGGTTCAATGTATATTCTCGATGAACCAAGCATAGGTCTCCATCCCCGCGACACCCACCTTCTGATCGGTGTTCTGAGGGAACTCAGGGACCTTGGCAACTCTGTACTGGTTGTGGAACACGAGGAAGAAATAATCAGGGCTGCAGATGAAATTGTGGATATGGGACCTGAAGCAGGAAGACTCGGAGGTGAGATTGTTTTTCAGGGCCTGGCCGGTCAGACCGATTCGAATCCTTCCCTAACTTCAGGATATCTCTCAGGAAGAATCGAAGTGAAAGTGCCTGCCAAAAGAAGAAAATGGAACAGCTTCATCGAAATAAAGGGAGCCAGGGAAAACAACCTGAAGGACATAGATGTAAAGTTTCCTCTTCATACAATAACGGCTGTAACCGGGGTAAGCGGATCGGGCAAATCGAGCCTGGTAACTGATGTACTGTACTCAGTTCTTTCCAACAAAATAAATGGCAACAATCTCAAGCCTGGCCGGTTCAGAGAACTTGGGGGCGACTTTTCAAGGCTGACGGGAATCGAGCTGGTTGACCAGAATCCGATTGGAAGGTCGACCAGGTCAAATCCGGTCACCTATCTGAAGGCTTATGATGAAATAAGAAAACTGTTTGCGGAACAGCAGCTTTCAGTTCAGAACAGTTTCAAGGCCTCGCATTTCTCATTCAACATCGAAGGAGGAAGGTGCGAGGAGTGCCAGGGTGAAGGTATAATCAGGGTTGAGATGCAGTTCATGGCCGATGTGGAGCTTACCTGTGAGAGCTGCAAGGGAATGAGATTCAAAAAAGAGGTTCTGGAGGTAAGGTATCAGGGAAAGAATATATACGATATTCTCGAGATGACAATCGATGAGGCCATAGATTTTTTCAGCAGTCATCAGGGAAAGAGTGAGAAAAGAATCATAGAGAAGCTCAAACCCCTGGCCGACGTTGGACTGGGATATATTAAAATGGGGCAGTCATCCAGCACCCTCTCGGGCGGTGAGAGCCAGAGGGTGAAGCTTGCCTACTTCCTGAGCCAGGAAAAGGGCAGCGGGCATATTCTGTTCATTTTTGACGAGCCGACAACAGGACTTCATTTCCACGACATCAACAAGCTGTTGAAGTCGATCAACGCCCTTGTCGACCATGGTCATTCAGTGATATTGATTGAACACAACGTGGAGGTTATAAAATGCTCCGACTGGGTAATAGATCTCGGACCCGAAGGCGGCGAGGCAGGAGGATATGTTGTATTTGCAGGACGCCCGGAAGATCTGGCTCTGCAGAAGGATTCATATACAGGTAGATTTCTTGCCTACAAGCTTAAGCTATGATTTTATCCTGAAGCCGAACATGACGGACACGCATCCCTGTGGGGGTACTCCGCTATTCTGACCCGATGGAATCTTCAGGACTATCCTTAGCTGCTGGCTCGACTGTAGTTTGAAATCCCATGTACGGGTGTTGTTGTTCTCTTTGCTTGAGTAGAGAATGTTTCTATCGGCATCGAGAACCAGGAATTCAACTGGTGGAAGGTTTTCATCGCTGCATACCGACATGCGGTATTCCATATCGGAAAAGAATGTTTTATATAGTTCTGCTTCCTCTCCTTCCGAGAGTATTGTAGCATGGTAATTCCCATCGTGGGTGTAAGATCCCAGTTCGGGAAGACATGTTTTTTTGGCGAACGATTTGCACTGGGCATTTACCACAGTACCGACTGTTAAAAAGAGAACAACCAGTGTTAAGGCGAATCTGTTTATCTTCATAATACCAGCTATTTAATCAGGTTACTTCTGATGGCAGCCACTGTTTCGGAGAGTTCCTTAAACACTTCAGGCGTAAGGTCGGCCCTGACTTCCGATTTAAGGACAGTAGTATTGGTTACCTGGTCATATTCAGGTCTGATAGGGCTTGTTTCCAGAGTGATCTTATCGAAAACAGTTTTGACTTTGGCGACCTGACCGATAAGTTCATCGATTGCAGGATGCCCCTTGCTGCTTGAAAGGAGATCGATCAGAATATCGATTGAAAGCTTCTGGTCGATGATTCTGCCAACCAGTTTATTGCCATTAAAGTCCTTCATGTCGACAAGCTGGGTGGAGATGTACAAACCCTCGAGCCATCCCCCTGCCAGCACCATCGCAGCAACGGCTGGCTGGCCGTTATCCTCGAGATAGGAATTGGAATTGAGGTAAGTCTGGGATACAATATCCATAATTACCTCAGTGTTGTGAATGTTTTCTTCAAGCTTATTGATGTCCTCCTCCAAAATAGCATCCAGGATTCCAAGTCCGTCAGCCATTTTTTTGGCAGCATTCATATAATTAATTATAAGCTGTGTCTGGTCGTACAGACTGGCGAAGCTGAGGTCGGTTGTATAAATTCCCAGGTTAAGGGCCATACTCCTGTTTGTATTATAGTTTCTCGTGTTATCAATAGGATTCAGGAGGTTATCATCGAACAGGGCTCCTGCTGATTTTATAAGCATCGCTGATTCGAGAGGAGATGGCAGCGTGTAAAAGATCTTTTCAGCCTGCTTGATGTCTTCATAAACGGCAGCATTTGCTCCGGTAACCAGAGTATCCGCATCCTTTTTCACATCCTTCACGCCCGAACGGCATCCTGCGAGCATCAATGCCGCAAAGACAGCCAATGCAAGAATACTGTTGCTGATTTTAAGAAGTAGCTTCATAATTAGGTAAGTTTAAATCCTTTCCGGTTCAAAGAATAGTTTATTTTATAATTAATTGCGCATGCAGGCTGTAAGCTTCCAACCGATTTCTAACTTTGCATCAAACGATTAAAAATGAACAGCCCACAGAATAAACGCAAAGAACTTGAACATATTTTAAGTAAGGGTAACTTTGTTAAAATCAATGAGGCGATAAAAAGACTCAGGGAAGACTCCCCGTTTGGGGGAGCAATAGGATTGCTGGCTTCACACTATGAATCGACCAGTAATCAGCAGGTTAAGGATCTGATCAGGGAATTTCTCAATGATCTAAAGGATCAGTCGTCGTGCGCGGAAGTTGTGGAAGAAATACGTAAAGATTTTACACCGGCCACCCTGAACATGCTGATCACTTCGTGCTGGCAGTCGGGACTCAATTACTCAGGATACATGAGCGATTTTGCAGAACTGTTCGTCAGCGGTGATTATACAACTGCTATTGAATGCTTTACGGTTATTGAGTCGTCATCCGGACTCTTAAACACAGATGAAAAAGATTCGCTTATCAAACTGATAAAGGGTAACGCCTCGAAGGTTGCCGTGGAAAAAACAGCCCTTGCAATGGAACTGCTTTACTTTCTTGAACAGACAGATTAAGGAATCTTTATCCCTGTCTTTTACTCGTAGGAGGAGAAGTATTTCATAAACTGAGTCCTCTCGAAGGCTCTTGGTTTATCGTAGTTGGCATAATTAAGTTTGCCCCTGAAGTCATCTATACTTCCTAATCCCTTAGATTCCATCCATCCGGCGATCTGCTGGTTCATAGTCTTAAGGTAACCAATCCCCTTGTTATAGAGTGCCGAGCAGACCTGAACTGAATTGGCCCCGGCCAGAATATATTTCACCGCATCCTGCCCGGAATGAACTCCTGTGGAAGCAGAAATGTCAATCTTCAGCTTCTGGGCGCTGGTCATTCCGATCCATCTCAGGACATAACGGCGTTCAATCTCCTGGCTTAATACCGAGGCGGGAATTATCTCCAGTTTATCTATATCGATATCAGGTTCATAGAACCTGTTGAACATGACAACTCCATTGACGCCCCTGTTGTAAAACTGGTCGATCATATAAAGGATATTCGAGAACCTGAAGCCTATCTTTAGGGCAACCGGGATTTTAACTGTCTTTTTAATGTTCTCGATAAGCTCAAAATAGAGTTTTTCAGACTCCGCCGAAGTAAGTTTCCTGTCGACAGGCAGAAAGAAGACATTTATCTCAAGGGCATCAGCGCCTGCTTCAGCTATATTCCTGGCAAAGCCGGTCCAGCCTTTGGCAGTATAGCAATTGATGCTGGGAATAACCGGAATACTTAGATTTTTTTTTGCCTGCCGGATCATCTCCAGGTAGTTATCAACAGAATTTGAGTGAATATAGTTAGAGACATAGTCGTCTGCTTCCGGATAATCAGACTGAGATGAAACTGAGTGCACATAGTAATTTATCTGTTCCTCGAAAAGCGATTTAAGAACTACTGCCCCCGCCCCGTTGTCCTCAGCTTCCTTGAGATGTCCGAGAGTTGATGTAAGACGGCTGCTGCTGACGATCAGGGGGCTCCTGAGGGTAAGTCCAAGGTACTTTGTGGTTAGCTTTTCCATAGATTCCCGAATAAAGTGGTTAAATAAAATTCATGCCGGAAGTTCCCACTGGGTTAAAAACTTAAAAATAATAAATAAACTCCTATTTGTTTCTGCTTCCGAAAATAAGACTTCCGATCCTCACCATGGTGCTCCCCTCCCCGATTGCAATCTCATAATCGCCAGACATTCCCATCGATATCTCCCTGAAACTTTCTTCTTCTGCATAATAATTGCTTTTAAGCCGTTTATAACACTCGGCCAGATGCCTGAATTCCCTTTTTATCTGTTCAGCATCTTCGATAAATGTAGCCATTCCCATTACGCCACAGATCCTCACTGACTGCATCGCCCTGAATTCATCTGAATCGAGCATTTCCTCTGCCTCATTCATGCTGAATCCATATTTTGTTTCTTCATCTGCAATAAAAAACTGAAGAAGGCAATTGACAGTTCGGTTGATTTTTGATGCCTCGGCATTTATTGTCTTAAGCAAACGGAAACTGTCGACCGATTGAATCATGGCTGCAACGGGCACAACCAGCTTAACCTTGTTTGTCTGGAGGTGTCCTATCATGTGCCACTCGATATCGGCCGGAAGAAGGTCTTTTTTCTGAAGCAGTTCATGCACCCTGTTTTCGCCGAACATCCTCTGACCAGCGCTGTAAGCTTCCATTATAGCGGATACCGGATTGGTTTTCGAGACAGCAACAATCTTTACTGTTGCGGGCATCTGCTGCCGGAGGCTCCGGATATTTGAGGCAATATCAAGCATAATTATGCTGGAGTGTCATTCAAAAAGGTAAGACAATAAGCAGGCAGAGCCCGCTTTCCAGGAAAACGCACTGCCCTGATCAAAGAAGGTGAATTACGAGTCCGCTTCTCAGTTTTGGTTCGAACCAGGTAGTCTTGGGCGGCATTATGTTTCCTGAATCCGCTATTGTGATAAGTTGTTTCATTGAAACAGGGTACAGGGAAAAGGCCACTTTCATTTCACCGGTGTCGACTCTTCTCACCAGTTCTCCGAGTCCTCTTATGCCGCCCACAAAATCGATTCTTTTTGAGCGTCTCAGATCCTGAATATCAAGAATGGGTGTCAGCACCTGGCTTGTAAGGATTGTAACGTCAAGCCCGCCAATGGGATCATTATCGTCATAAGTCTCAGGACGGGCTGTCAGGCTGTACCAGATTCCTGACAGGTACATTGAAAAGGTGTGAAGCTTGCGGGGCCTGTAAATCCTTGTTCCTTTTTCCTTTATAACAAAACCCTTTTCGAGCCTTGAAAGGAATTCGGTTTCCGTGAGTCCGTTAAGATCCCTGATGGTCCTGTTGTAATCCATGATCCTGAGCTGGTCATCAGGAAAATGAACTGCCATGAAGAAGTTGTATTCCTCTGTTCCCTTATGGTTCGGGTTATTGTCTCTCTTCTCCTTGCCGACAAGCGCTGCTGCTGCAGTGCGGTGGTGTCCGTCGGCAACGTAGGTATAGGGAACTTTTTCAGCAAAGAGTTTTTCGATCTTCCGGTTTATTTGCTTGTCCTTCACCACCCAGAACCTGTGACCGAAACCATCATCAGCCACAAAATCATATTCCGGCTGCTCCGATGAGGTTATTGATTCAACTATCTCATCTATCTGTTTCACGGCAGGATAGGCAAAGAAGACAGGTTCGATGTTGGCATTATTGACCCTCACGTGTATCATCCTGTCCTGCTCCTTATCGGGCCTGGTGAGTTCATGTTTCTTTATAATTCCATTCAGATAATCGTCAACCGATGCACATCCGACTATTCCGTACTGGGTTCTGCCCTTCATTGTCTGGGCATATATATAAAAGTGAGACTCCTTATCCTGAACAAGCCAGCCTTTCCTTCTCCAGAGGGCAAAATTGCTTACGGATTTTTCATAGACATCTTCACAGTGAACATCGGTATCGGGGTGAAGGTCGATCTCTGATCTCGTGATGTGAAGAAGAGAGCATTCCTTGCCTTCTGCCATAAGTCTGGCCTCTTCGGTATTCATAACATCATAAGGCAGTGAGGCCAGATCTCTGACGATCGAAACAGGAGGACGCAGTCCCCTGAAAGGTTTGACAACAGCCATTTAAAATCTTTTATGATTATTTATTGAGTCTGAATTTCTCGTTTCCCGTAAGGAAATAATCCACTATCTGTCGCGCTGCCGCAATGCCGGCATTTATATTGGCTTCTTCCGTCTGGGCTCCCATTTTTTTCGCTGTAAACAGGTATCTGCCTTCAAATTTCTCCTCCAGTTGAGGCCGGCAGGCAGGTTCAATATCTGCAATGTATCTGAAATCGGCCCTGTCGGCAAAGACCTTTAGCAGATCATCCTCATTGATGACCTCTTTCCTTGCCGTATTTACAAGTACTGCATCCGGAGGCATGCTCATCATGAGATCATATCCCACCGATTTTATTGTCTGACTGTTGGCGGGCATATGAAGAGTGACGTACTGGCAGGATGAATACAGATCCATGACGCCGGAACACACTTTCACCCCTGTAGAGGATATTGCTTCCGGACTCACAAAGGGATCAAAAGCCTTAGCCTCCATTCCAAATCCGTTGCTGATCTCAGCACCATTTCTTGCGACATTTCCAGATGCATGAATACCAATTGTCTTTCCCCTGA
>JAFGXK010000026.1 GCA_016936695.1 Bacteroidales bacterium
ATCATCTGTTTTCCCTTCAGCAGGGATAAAAATCTTTCCGAGCGCAGCATATTTTGTCAGGGTGTCAGTCAGGCCTTTGCCTGACCGGAGTTCCCTGACTATTATTCTGTTTGCCGGTGCCATAAGTGTTCCGCAAACTACTCCGTGAGGAATATCAAACATTGACCCCACTGAGGAGGCAAATCCATGAACAACCCCGAGTCCTGCATTGGCCAGGCAAATTCCTGACACAAGGGCCGCGAATGACATTCCGCTTCTGGCCGGGATATCAGCTCCGTTGTGATATGCCTTGGTCAGGGAGTTGCTGAGGGCTTTAAGCCCTTCCAATGCAAGGGCATCGGTGAACTCATTTGCACGGTCGGAAAGAAATGCCTCTGTCAGCTGGGTGAAGCAGTCCATCCCGCTTGCTGCTGTTATTTCAGGCGAACAGCTTACTGTAAGCGCCGGATCAACAAGCGCAATGTCGGGAACAAAGTTAGCATGACGGAGGGACTTTTTGAACCCGTCCCTGCCTACCCTGCTGATCACTGCATTGCTGGTGGCTTCACTGCCGGTCCCGGATGTTGTCGGTACCGCTGCAAAAGGAAGCTTCGACCCCGGATGCTGTTTTGTTCCTACACCTTCAAGGAACTGTATCACAGAATCACTAAATCCATACATGGCTGAAATTGCCTTTCCTGCATCCATGACGCTTCCCCCTCCAATAGCCACCACTGAATCAACCTGACCGTCAGAGGTCAGTTGGACAGCTGAATCCACATCATCGGGCGAGGGCTCTCCAGATATTTCGATCCTGATGAAGCTGATACCAGCCCGGTTGAAAGAATCCAGCACCATTGCGGCAGAAGCAGAATCCATGAATGAACGCCTGCCTGTCACCAGTATAATCCTTTTCCCGAATTTACAAACCAGATCCGGCAGAAGGCTTAATTTTCCCTCTCCGAAAAAGATCTCCGGCAGGCGGGTGAAATTGAAAGGCTTTACCATGCTGACCTCTCCCGCGGTTCTATAACACCATATCTGACACCAAAACGTGTTTCCGCCATCATATCCTTCACAGCATCCCTCCATGTTAGGTAATGACCTGTGGTTTTGTGAAATGCCACTGCCTCTTCCGATTCAAAAGCCTCGTAGATCATGAAGCGACAGGGATCATCAGCATTCTGCAGAACATCAAACCTGAGGTTGCCCTCTTCGTTTACCGTTCCCTTGTGATTAGGGATAGTTGCCTCAATGAAATCGTAAACCGATTCAGGCTTTACGTTAACATGCACACAAGTAACTATCATAAGCAGGTTTTTCAGTAAAGTTAAAGGTTCGGGTAAATTTCAGGCATTGGTAGTATGGTTTTTTCCATGTCATCTGGCGACTTCGATAGACTTCTTCTCCCTGAAGAAGAATATGAAACAGATCAGTACTGCCACAGCAATGTATGCCGGGACCATCCATATGCTTCTCCATTGGTAAACGCCTTCAATTGTATAATGTGTCGTTACAAATCCTGAGAACCAGGTGCCAATAAACATTCCCAGACCATAGGTGACAAAGGTGAACAGGCCCTGGGCAGCATTCTTTATCCTTTCGTTTGATTTCTTTTCGGTATACATGTACCCTGTCACAAAGAAGAAATCATAGCATACGCCGTGAAGGATGATTCCCGCATAGAGCATCCATGCGCCGGTGCCCATGTCACCAAAGGCAAAGCAGATGTACCTCAGTATCCATGCCGTCATGCCGATCAGAAGCATTTTCTTCACGCCTATCCTGTTGAATAGCAATGGAATTGCCAGGATAAAGAGCGCTTCGGAAATCTGTCCCATCACCATCTTGCCCGCTGCATTCTGCATTCCTGCCTGATTAAGAAAAAGGTTGGCAAAACCAAAATAGAACGAAAGCGGGATACAGACGAATATTGCGGCAATGAAAAAGATAAGGTAAGGCCGGTCCCTGAAAAGAACGAATGCATCAACCCCCATCAGCGACCGGGCACTGGATGGAGTTTTAGCATGCGGAGGTGTATCGGGAAGGAAGAAGCTGAAGAGACCGAGTCCGACCGATACTACTGCCGCCATGTAAAATGTTCCGGGAGTTTGCTCTATGCCGAGAATAGCTATCATGAAGCCTGATATGACCCACCCGATTGTTCCGAAGACACGGATAACCGGAAATTGTTTTCCCGGATCGCTCATCTGCCGGAATGCCACGCTGTTTGAAAGGGCTATTGTAGGCATATAGGCAAGCGAATAGAGCATTATTACCCAATAGAAAGGACCATTTGTGGTAACCCTCGAAGCAAGGAAGAGCAGCACCCCTCCCACCACGTGCAGAATACCCATTACACGCTGAGCGGCAAAATACCTGTCGGCAATCATCCCGACGAAGAAAGGCGAAATCATTGTTGCAATGGCAAGGGCGCTGTAAGCAGCACCGATCTGTATGCCGGTCGAACCAAGAATATTCGTCATAAAGGTACCCATGGTAACATACCAGGAGCCCCAGACATAATACTGAAGAAACATCATCAGACCAAGTACAATGCTGGTTTTCAATTTCATAGCCAAATATGGTTTTGTAACAGAGTTAGAATTTCAGATTAAGGTTTGTCAGTCCATATTTAGCTTAAATATTTAAATTCCGCAACAGGTTACCCGATTTTTATCTTTATTAACACAAATACGTTCAATGGTGAATATCTTTTACTTATTTTTATGTCATGATTAATCCTAAACCCTATAATGTATGAAAAACAAAGGCGAAATGAAGAATGGCATTTCAAGAAGAAGGTTTCTCGGAACATCAGCCGCTGCGGCTGCCCTTGCCGTGATACCCATGTCGTATGGATGCAAAACAAAGGCTGCTGAGGAAGTTCCTGCTGCATCCGACAAGCCGAATTCAAAATTCGGAGGTGTCCAGATAGGTGCGATAACCTACAGCTGGCGCAGCATGCCCTCAGGAATAGAAAATGTGATCAAGTATTGCAAAGAAGCCGGCATCAATTCGATCGAGCTGATGAGCACTGATCTCGAGCAGTATCTCGGAATACCCGAGAATCCCATGAGATCAATGTTTGGCGGCGGCGGACAGCGTCAGGCTCCTCCTCCTCCCCCTCCACCTCCACCTGCCGGTACCAGGCCTGCCGCACAGGCAGCTCCGGCACAGGCACAGAGACCTGCCGGCGGCCAGCGCGCTCCCCTGACTGAAGAACAGCAGGCAGCTGTTGCCAAATACAATGAGGATGTTAAAAACTTCAGGATCAATGTCGATATGGCAAAGGTTGCAGAGGCAAAGAAGCTTTTCGACGATACCGGCATCGACATTCATATTGTGAAGTTTTCTCCCTCACGCTGGTCGGATGAAGAGATAGATTATGCGTTCAAGGTGGCCAAGGCAATGGGAGCCAAGGGTGTCAGTGAAGAGATCGGCGAGGAAGCGGTGAACAAGCTTGGGCCGATTGCAGAAAAACACGATATGTATGCCGTCTTCCACAACCACATGCAGTTCGCAACCGAAGGATTCAGCTATGATCCTTTCCTGGCTGTTTCTCCTGCAGTTATGATGAACTTCGATGCTGGTCATTTCTTCGGATCAACCGGGATACATCCCAACACCATCATAGAGAAATATCACGACCGCATCTTCACTATTCATATAAAGGACAAGACCGGGCCTAACACCGATCCGCCAAACACAAACCAGGTATGGGGACAGGGTGAAATGCCTATCGCAGATGTTCTTCTGTTGCTTAAGAAAAACCAGTGGCCGATTTATGTGGATATCGAACTCGAATATGAGATCAAACCCTGGTCAAATGCAGTTAAGGAAGTTAAGACCTGCGTTCAGTACGCAAAAAATATCCTGATCTGATATTATCAGGCAGATACTAATAACGATAAACCTTAAAACCCGGGTATCTACTGCCCGGGTTTTATTATTATTGACGGATCAAGCTGGTAACGTCCTGATTCCATTCCATATACAGACAGGCCGCCCCTGAATGAACCAACTTCGTTTACCTGTATCCTGATGACTAATTTCCCTTCTTCGACAGCTTTCCTTATATCCTTTCTGTCAAGGGGAGCTTTCACGAGGTAGCCATACGATCCGGCTTCATCAAGCAGCCACCGCTTGCTCCGGTCACGGCTCCCCCATGCCCAGCCCGGCTCCTGGTTCATCCACGAAATAATTCCCCTGTGATCAGCAGGATCATCCTCCAGTGTCACTCCTGTGACCTTATTGCCGTTTGCCGTAATTATGGCCTTTGCGGTATGCGGATTTGCATCTGTCTGGGGATAACTGTTCTGTCCGTAGCCGGGTGTTGTGCCCTTGTCGGTGACCACTGTCATTCCACTGCCTTCGGCAACTCCATCCTCAAGGTATTTCTCCTGCGGATAGCGGGAAGCAAGCTCTGCACGGAACTCCACTGATTCAATTCCTGCTGTATCTAATCCGCCTGGCCATTTAAACTCATATTCGAAGTAACCTGAACCCATTCCCCATACTTTCCTGCCTTTCTGGGTTGCCAGATGCCTGATGCTCCATTCCGCCCCTGTATAACCTGACGCAGGCACTGATAAGATTTTTACTCCCGGAGGATCAATACCGTCGACAACAAAGGGAACAAAATTCCTTGCCAGCACATTGCCTGATCCATCCTTCAGAATGGCCGAAAACACCATTACCGAACCCAGGGCAGGAAGCTTCAATGTAACAGGGTCAAGGTGCACATAATTAAAAGGTTCAGCTGAGGCAGGAACCTCTCCGTTAAGGGCAGTGAACTTTTCTCCCAGCCTGTCCCATCCGGCCAGTGAATATTCAACTTTCAGACCTGAGGGAATATTGTTGGTGACAGAGCTGACTCCAAGCGGCATACGGATAGTCTCACCTCCCCTGTATCTGCGGAAGAAATCGTCGCCGGCTACAATGTAAAGGTCGCCGTGAAGGTCGTTCATAGTCATTCCGGGACACAGCTCATCGAGTCCGAATTCTTTTCTACTGCGGTCGAAACGGTAATAACCATTCCATTCATTGATCACATCATGAAATTCAGTGAAAAGGAATCCGGCTATTTTCAGGCGTTTCCTGAATTCATTCATCATTATATGGTACTCCCATGTTATGTCGATATCGCCTGTGCTGCCGCTGTATCCCCAAACCGCACCACATTCGGAATTCATCATCGGCTCATCACCCTGAACATTATCCCCAATGAAATTATAGTCGGATCCCGGAAAGGTCTTGCTTACTATCTCATCGAGCAGACCTGCCCATTGCCTGGCCGGATTGTATGAATGCCATGTGTTAAGATCGGTAATTACATGATCGAGATTGCACGGGGAATTGTCCTCGACAAGCCTTGTCGGATCCAGCGATTTGGCCCTGTGATACCACGATCTGACCCATTCTTGTGTTTCAGGCGTGTATGATCTGCGGTTCGCTACTGAATCCCTGGTGAACAGACCCCAGGTCTCGTTGAAGAGAACCCATGAGAAAATAGAGGGATGATTGTAATCTCTCAGTATTTCCTGTTCTGCTATGTATTCCCAGTTGGCTTTCGATTCCGGAGTGGGTTCACCCCAGAAATTCGGAACATCCTCCATAATCAGAAGTCCGTATTTGTCGGCCCAGTAAAGTTTCCTTGGAATCTCAGCCTTGATGTGTATTCTTAATCCGTTCAATCCCAGAAACTTTGCACGCATTATCTCATCCTTCATAAAAGCATCTGACGGGAAGGTGTAAAAGCCCTCCGGGTGATAGCTCTGATCGAGGCTCATCCTCAGGTAAAGCGGTTCGTTATTGAGAGCAACATACTTGAAATCCTCGCCGGGAATTGTAACTGCGGATATTTTCCTCATGCCGAAATAAGTACTGACTGAATCAGCTTCGAGGCCGTTTGTCAGAGAAGCGGTGACTTCATAAAGATAAGGGTCATTGAGACTCCACAACCTCATTTCGCTGACGGGTATTCTGAATCGGGCAGTAGAATCACCAGCAGCAATTCCCGATTCGAATGCGAGGCCGTTGCCCTTTCCCGAAAGCTTGAAAACCAATCCTTCGGGTGCCGGTGAAGACATAATAACATCTGCTTTCACTTCATCCTTGTCGATATCGGGAGTGAACCTGATGGCAGATATGTGAATATCCTTTCGTGCTTCGAGATATACAGTCTGCCATATTCCCTTGGCATTGCCGTAATACTGCTTGCCGGATGGACGGCTGTCGAGTTCCTCATCCTCAACCCTGACAACCAGCCGGTTGTCTCCTTTTCTGGAAAAGGGTGTTATATCGAATTCAAAAGGAAGGTACCCGCCCCTGTGTTCCCCGACAAATTCCCCGTTTATCCAGACACTGGTATGAAAGTCGCTTGCACCAAATATAAGATATACTTTCTTACCCTTCCAGTCGGATGCGTTACCTGTCCTGAAAGTCCTCGAATACCATCCCACATTGACTTTTGGAAGCTCAATCCCGCTCATTGGACTTGCCCATGAAAACGGGACAAGTATCCGGGATGCAAAAGTTTCAGGCTTATCCTGCCAGTTTTCCTTTAAACCTGCATCCAGAGAATCGGGTGCAAACTGCCAGTAGCCGTTAAGGTTGAGCCACGGCAGCCTTTCGAAGTCAGGCCGCGGATGCTCCGCAAGGGGAATATCTGGATCAGGAACAGGTCGTTCCGTGCTGCATGCAATAATAAAAAAAACAAAGGCTGTAAGGAGGCTTATCTTCTTCATCTGTTAAAAGTGATTTATAAAAAGTGATTTTATGTTATAACATTGTTATAACAGTGTTATAACAATGTTATAACGCATTTATGCCAGATCCCACTGCTCCCTGAGCAGTTTCAACGCTGCCGGAACAACAATGTTCTTGTCGTTTTTAGTGCCGCACTCGAAGCTGACGTAATGCTTGTAGTTGATCATCTTAAGAGCCTTGAATCCAGTGATGTAATTATCTCCTTCGTCTTCTCCGGGCATCCTTCTGGTTTTACGGCTGGCCACATGAACGTGATTAAGGTATTTCTGTCCCGAAAGGAAAGCTCCCATGTCGTCGGTCTCTTCCCAGGTCATGTGCCAGAAATCGCCCATGCATGTAACACCCGGTGAATCGACATCGCGGCAGATCGATGCGGCATCGGCCACCATGCGGAGGAACCATGCTTCCCTCCGGTTGAGCGGTTCGAGAATTATGGTAGTGTTGTTTTTAACTGCAAACTCTCCAAGTTCCTTCAGTTGCTCAATTAGTATCTCCCTAGCTTCCACAAACGGTAAAGAAGGCTGCTGTCCGTTGAAACCGGGAACAAGTATCATACCATAAGAACCAAGGGCTCCGGCGGCTGCAAGGATTTCTTTAGAGCTGTCGATGCACTTCTTTCTGTCGGCTTCATTCGTTGCTATGAGCCATCCCTGGAACCCTGCACAAATAGCTGTTACCTTAATCTGCCTGTTCTGGAGAGCCTTCTGAATCTCGGTTACCCGGCTGGCCAGTTTTCCTCCTCCGATCTCAAGGCCATAAACTCCGTTGGCTTCCATGAAATCAAGCTTTTCAGTCAGGGTCTGGCCGGGAGCGACACTTTCCTGCAGGCCAAGATTCAGAACTGGACCTTTTTGTGTCCTTTTCTTCGGGGCTGCATCAGCAGCAAGTGATAGGGCGGGAATTGTCCCCAGGGCCGCCATGGCTCCACCAACGCCAATCTTCTTCAGAAAATCACGGCGTGTATCATTATTTGAATTTGCCATATCAATGTATTTTAAATTAATATTTACGGAAAAGCCAGGTTTATGACATAGCGCTAATTTAATGTTTTTATTGATATCTTAGCTTCAAATAAGAGCCTAACAAATCCCGGTAACAAATGAAAACAACAGCTTTGCTTTCTGTACTTCTGATGCTTCTTGCCCGGTCGTGTCCGCAGGAATCAATATCACAGCACGATGGTCAGACAGGAGGAATATCCGATGATTCCCTTATGACACTGGTACAATACCGGACCTTTCAATATTTCTTTGATGGAGCGGAACCGGTTTCCGGAATGGCCCGGGAACGTTTTCATGCCGACGGCGAATACCCCGAGAATGATATGAACGTGATCACATCCGGGGGCTCGGGTTTCGGAGTGATGGCAATAATAGTGGGGATAGAGAGAGGATTCATAACAAGGGAAGAAGGAAAGGAAAGACTGCAGAAAATGGTGAACTGGCTTGAATCAGCTGACCGGTTTCACGGAGCCTGGCCGCACTGGATGTACGGCGAGACGGGAAAGGTTAAGCCCTTTTCCACGAAGGACAACGGTGCCGACCTTGTTGAAACAGCTTATCTCGTTCAGGGACTCCTGACAGCAAGGGAATATTTCAGGGATGGCAATGAGGAGGAAAGAAAGCTTGCGGAGGATATAGACAAACTGTGTAGAGAGGTTGAGTGGAACTGGTTCACCAAAGGCGGCGAGAACGTGATCTACTGGCACTGGTCGCCCGAATACGGCTGGGATATGAACTTTGCTGTCGAAGGATACAATGAGTGCCTCATCCTATATGTTCTTGCGGCATCCTCTCCTACTTTCCCCGTAAGTCCCGATGCCTACCACCAGGGCTGGGCAAGAAACGGAGGTATTAATGGCGAGACAAGCAAATATGGATTAACTCTGGAATTGAAGCATAACGGCGCCCCGGAGTACGGAGGACCCCTGTTCTGGTCGCACTATTCATTTCTCGGACTCGATCCACGAAACCTGGTTGACCAGTATGCCGATTATATGGAGCATAACACAAACCATGCCCTCATCAACTGGAACTGGTGTGTGGAAAACCCGAAGAATTTCAAAGGGTACAACAAGGATTGCTGGGGTCTAACCGCCAGTTATTCAGTAAATGGCTATTCGGCTCATGCTCCGGGCGAGAACAGCGATCTCGGAGTGATCTCTCCCACAGCTGCAATTTCATCAATACCTTATACTCCAAAGCAGTCGCTCGATGCGATGAGGTATTTCTACGATCATTACGGGGATAAGCTGTTCGGGCAATTTGGCTTCTATGACGCCTTCAGTGAACAGGATGATTGGTATCCCCAAAGATATCTTGCCATCGACCAGGGCCCC
>JAFGXK010000272.1 GCA_016936695.1 Bacteroidales bacterium
CCCTCCTGCACTGCAGGCATGGTATCGCTGTAGAAAAGAGTATCGCCGATCTGTTTGAAACCGTCGGGAGCTTTGTCGATAAGCCTGCCGAGCCAAAGTCTTACCTCTTCCATGTATGCTGCCATAAGAGCAAGAGCTGTAAGAGCAGCAGATCCGATTGCAAATCCTTTTCCGGTTGCAGCGGTGGTGTTTCCAAGTCCGTCGAGAGCGTCTGTTCTTTCCCTGACTTCTTTCGGCAGTTCCGACATCTCGGCGTTTCCACCCGCGTTGTCGGCGATTGGTCCGAATGCGTCAGTTGCAAGAGTGATACCAAGGGTTGAAAGCATTCCAACAGCAGCAAATCCGATTCCGTATACACCCATTGCAAAATTGGAGAAACCTCCGGCAAAACCGTAAGCACCTATAATACCTGCAACGATTGTCACAACCGGTATCCATGTGGAGGACATTCCGACGGCCATACCTTCAATAATAACTGTGGCAGGACCCTGTACAGCCTGTTTTGCTATACCCTGTGTCGGTTTATTTCCATCGGAAGTGTAGTATTCAGTCGACTGGCCGATAATCACACCGGCAGCAAGACCCGCAACTGCTGATCCGAAAACGCCCCAGGTTATCCAGTCGAAGCCGGCCATAACGGCCAGTACCACGAGGATAAGAGCTGAACTGCCTCCGGTTCCGAGAAGCAGAGCGCGTAGAAGAGCTTTGGGTGTTGCCGATTCCTTGGTTCTTACCATGTAAACACCTGCTATTGAGAGCAATATTCCGATCGCTGAAACAAGCATCGGAGCAATGACTGCTTTCATCTGAAGGTCGCCCGCAATTGCAGGCAAAGCAGCGCCGAGAGCAGCAGTGGCAAGTATTGAACCAGCGTATGATTCATAAAGGTCAGCGCCCATACCGGCCACGTCACCTACGTTGTCACCAACGTTATCGGCAATGGTAGCGGGGTTGCGGGGGTCATCCTCAGGAATTCCTGCTTCGACTTTTCCAACGAGGTCAGCGCCAACGTCGGCAGCTTTGGTAAAGATACCGCCTCCTACACGGGCAAAGAGAGCCTGTGTTGATGCACCCATGCCGAAAGTAAGCATAACAGCCGTGATTTCGATAAGCTTTTCATGAGGAGTTGTACCGGGATGGACAAAAGTAAGTCCAAGAAAATCGAGTCCGTTAGCCATATGTTCCGGAGTGAAAACCCATCCGTTGAGTATCAGGAACCAGATGGCAATATCGAGCAGGCCGAAACCAACCACAACCAGACCCATAACCGCTCCGCTCCTGAGAGCCACCTGAAGGCCTTTGTTAAGCGATTTGGAGGCTGCCCATGCCGTTCTGTTTGATGCAAAGGTCGCAGTCTTCATCCCAAGATAACCACAGAGACCTGAAAAAAAACCTCCGGTAAGGAATGCAACAGGTACAAAAGGATTCTGAATACCCATATAAGCCAGTAAGGTCAGCAGAATAACAAGAATGATGAATACCTTGATAACAACCGAATACTGACGACTGAGATACGCCATGGCTCCTTCCCTGACATATGCTGCTATCTCCTTCATCCTTTCGGTACCTTCTTCCTGAGCTTTCATATTCCGGTAGAAGATCCAGGCAAACAGCAATGCAAGAAGTGCTGAAACCGGCACAATCCAAAAAATGCTACTAATCATGATATCTGTTTTTAAATTAGAAAAATTAGGTTTTGGTTTGACAAAAATTTTGCCGGTACAAAACTAATTCAGTTTTTCATTTATGCAAACGAAAAAGAGCATTCGCGGATTAAATTGCCCTGAAAAACTCGTAATTGATATTTTCGAGTTCAGCCATTGATGGATAGGGGTAGAACACCATGTCATCCTTTGCGCCAACATAAAATCCCGACTCTATAGTCCTGTAGAGCAGTTCTCCTGAAAATATCCTCTGTACAGTCTTCATGTGCTTGTCGTACTCTCCCCTGAGGATTTCGAGGCAATCGCGGAGATGGCCAATATTCTGATAGGGAAGATGCTCTGCTGAACCATAAAGCGGGTTTGTAGCAAGTTCTCCCAGCTTTAGTTCAACAAAGAAAAGCTTTGGCAGGGTAATAGGGGTGGAACCGTCGGTAAGCTTCTTCACAAAGGCCGAAGGCGGCAGCCCGCTTGCCACCAAAGGTGTAACCGGACTGAGCTCCTGGTAGAGATGAAGAGCTCCCTTCACTTCCCTGGCAAGGTCATAGGGAGCCTTTTTCAGCTCCAGGACAACTCCGTGATCGGTGGTAAGGTAGAGTGACTTAAGGGCATCGAGCGGGACCATTTCCAGGACCCTGTAGACGGAAAGATAAACGGAGCTTTTAGGGCTGCCGTCCTCCTTGGCAACGCATCTCCTGTTAAGACTTTCCATATCAATGAGTTTCTTGATCCTGTCAAGATCAACCTCAAAGAATATAGTCTGGGCTTTGTTCCTCTTTTTTGTTCCTGTTGAAAGGTACATTCCAAAACCCTCGGGAGGCAGCATAGAAGCAACAAGTGCTTCAGGGGTGCAGGTCAAATAAACATATTTGTTCATGGTATCAGAAATTTGGGAACATTAGGCAGGTCGATTCTCTATCAAATTTAATCTTCTTTTTCCACAAAAAGACTATAAAATAAAGGAATATACCCAATAATTTAAAATCACCTGAACATCCTGAAAGCCGGGTAATGAAAATGCAATAAGCAGGCAACGGAACTGACATTTTATTACATTTGCCGGGTAAATTTTATTGGAATTTCATAAGATGTCGCTATGAGTGATTTTTTCGACGACAAGATTGCAGAGAGGCTTGGAGGAAGTAGTTTCGGCAAAACGACGGCAATCTACAAGTTTGAATTGATTAAGAGAGCCAAGGCTGAGGCAGCCAGGGAGAATCCCGGTGTAAAGCTCATCGACATGGGAGTCGGGGAGCCCGACTGTCCCGCCGATGAGCTTGTTGTGAAAGCTCTGGCCGAAGAAGCCAGCCTGCCCGGTAACAGGTGGTACGCCGACAACGGGATCCCGGAATTCCGGGAGGCTGCAGCCAGTTACCTCAAAAAAGTGTACGGGCTTTCAGGCCTTGATCCTTCAGAACATATAATACATGGCATCGGATCGAAGCCCATTCTTGCCATGCTTCCCTTCTGCTTCATCAATCCGGGCGACATTCTACTGACAACAATTCCGGGATATCCGGTGATGGCTACATATACAAGGTATCTCGGGGGTGAAGTCTTCAACCTGCCGCTGACTGAATCAAACGGATTCCTGCCCGACCTTGATTCAATACCTGTTGAGATTCTCAGGAAGGCAAGGATGCTATATATAAACTATCCCAACAATCCGACAGGTGCGGTGGCCACCCCGGAATTCTTTGAAAAAGTGGTAGATTTTGCAAGGAAGAACGGTATTGTAGTCGTGAACGATGCAGCTTACGGCGCACTCACCTATGACGGTCAGAAGCCGCTTAGTTTTCTGTCGGTCGAAGGCGCCATGGATGTCGGATTGGAGGTACATTCCCTGTCAAAGGCATTCAACATGACAGGCTGGAGGATAGGATTTGTCTGCGGGAACACCAGGGCGATAAAGGCTTACGGCGCAGTGAAGGATAATACCGACTCAGGCCAGTTCAGGGCAATTCAGAAAGCAGCAATAAAAGCACTTGAGCACACTGAAATAACAGAAAAAACCGTTGCAAAATACTCGAGGCGCTTCGACCTGCTGATCGCAGCCCTTAATAAAGCCGGATTCACGGCCGTTAAACCCAGGGGTACTTTCTTCTGCTATGTGAAAGCTCCCCGCGGAACAGCAGGCGGCAAGGTCTTTGAAACAGCGGCACAGTTCTCCGAATTTCTGATCAGGGAATCGCTGATATCGACAGTCCCATGGGACGACGCCGGAAAATACGTCCGGTTTTCAGTAACGTTCGAGGCCGCCACACCTGCTGAGGAAATTGAAATCATTGATGAAATGACACGCAGGATAATAGTGTTGGGTTTGACGTTTTAAATTTCGTGACAATGAAAAAAATAAAAATTGGAATTGCCGGTTACGGAAATCTTGGCAGGGGAGTCGAACTGGCAGCCGCACAGAATCCTGACATTGAACTGGTGGCAATCTTCACCAGAAGGGAACCGGGGCATACTACAACAGGTTCGACACTTGTTCATATATCTGAATTAAAGAATTACACCGGCAAAATAGACGTGCTTATCCTCTGCGGCGGTTCAGCCACCGATCTGCCCGTCCAGGGACCTGAACTTTCGAGGCTGTTCAACACTGTCGACAGTTTCGACACACATGCCAGGATACCTGAATACTTCAGGCAGGTTGACGAATCATCGAGGGCGGCAGGAAAGCTCAGCCTGGTGTCGGCAGGCTGGGATCCCGGATTGTTCTCGCTGATAAGGCTCCTGGGACAGTGTGTACTGCCCTCCGGTCACGATTGCACATTCTGGGGCAGGGGTGTCAGTCAGGGGCATTCGGATGCCATCAGGAGAATCCCGGGAGTGAAGAATGCGATCCAGTATACTGTACCGGTTGAAAGCGCTCTGGAGAGAGTCCGGTCAGGAGAGAATCCCGAACTCACAACATCCGAAAAACACATCAGGGAATGCCATGTTGTGGCGGAAGAGGGAGCAGACCTTGCTGCCATTGAAAAGGCAATCATTACAATGCCCAACTATTTCAGTGATTATAACACCACCGTGAATTTCATTACTGAAGAAGAATTGAAGGCAAAGCATTCAGGAATGCCTCACGGGGGAGTGGTAATACGTACCGGCACAACCGGAAACGGGACCGGTCAAAGACTGGAATTCAGTCTGAACCTGGAAAGCAATCCTGAATTCACGGCCAGTGTTATTGTGGCTTATGCAAGGGCAATTGCCAGGATGGCCTCAGAGGGCCAGACAGGCGCCAGGACCGTTTTCGACATACCCTTTGCGCTTCTATCGCCCCAATCGTCTGAGGAACTCAGGAAGAGACTGCTTTAATTTTCATAATTAACAATTA
>JAFGXK010000273.1 GCA_016936695.1 Bacteroidales bacterium
GATGCTGCCGCACCTGATGCTGCCGCACCTGATGCTGCCGCACCTGATGCTGCCGCACCTGATGCTGCCACACATGATCCTGAAACGCCTGATCAGCCGGAGGAAGAGAAGACTCCTTCACAGTAGCCTGCCGCTAAGGGTAAGTTGTAAAAGAAATAAGTTAAAATTCAGCAGAATTGGGAAACTTTTTCACGAGGACACTGACTGCCGTCTGGATAGTGGTTTTCATACTTGGAGGTTTCTGGCTCCATCCGGTCTCATTTTTCTTTACAGGTCTCGTACTGCTTGCCGGTGCTTTATACGAGTATTACCAGATGGCTAAAAGCACAGGGGTTAATCCCCAGACCATTGCCGGGATAATTACGGCAGCTGCCATGTACGTTATTTCCACTCTGGCAGCAGCCGGAACAGCCGGCTTTGAATGGTTACTGTTGCTCGTCCTGCCTGCACTGGCAATCCTTATTATGGAACTATACAGGAAACAGGAAAGGCCTTTCGATTCTCTTGCGCATACATTCTTTGGAATCGTGTATGTGGGAATACCTTTCTCATTGTTTCCTTTCGCCGCGTTCTCAAGAACCGGATTCAGGTCGATACTTCCCCATCCCGACATAGTTTTTTCCCCGGGACTGGTTATCGGATTTCTGCTTCTGTTGTGGGCCTACGACACTGGAGCCTATATTACAGGAATTGCATTCGGGAAACACAGGCTAATGGAAAGAATATCTCCCAAAAAATCGTGGGAAGGCTTTTTCGGTGGGATGCTGGTCGCAGCTGCTGTAGCATGGCTCCTTTCAGGATGGTTCGGAATAACAGGCACCTCCGGATGGATTATAATTGCCCTGATAATTGCGGTTGCCGGAACCTACGGCGACCTTACAGAGTCGATGCTCAAGAGAAGCATAGGAGTAAAGGATTCGGGTTCTCTCCTGCCTGGTCACGGAGGTCTGCTCGACCGCTTTGACAGCGCCCTCTTTTCGTTTCCTCTGGTTTATCTTTTTATAACTCTTTTTGGTTGATTGACAAGTCTTGATTAGTTTTGAGAAATATTTTTGAGGAATGGCTATTCACAAAGAAGGATACAGGATTCTCGCTGTCGGATTTATAATTCTGCTGGCGATAAATATAATCGCAGGCATAGCCTGGCCAGATGACACCCTCCTTAAATGGATGATACTGCTTATCTCTCTGTCGCTTTATGTGTTCATACTCTTTTTCTTCCGCCTTCCCACACGACATCTTCAACCTGATCCGGGACTTATTTATGCACCGGCCGACGGCAAGGTGGTGGTAATCGAGGAGACCATGGAAAATGAATATTTCAAGGACCAGCGCCTGCAGATTTCGATCTTCATGTCGCCTTTTAACATGCACAGCAACAGGTATCCGGTGTCGGGATCTGTTAAATGGGTCAACTATTATCCCGGAAGACACATAGTTGCCTGGCACCCTAAATCCTCGGAATTGAATGAAAGAAGCAGTATAGTTATCGAAACCGAGAATGGTACGGAGATACTTGTACGGCAGATAGCCGGTGCAGTGGCAAGACGTATCAAGACATACGCCAAACCCGGGCAGAAGGTAACCCAGGGAGGTGAACTTGGATTCATAAAGTTCGGATCAAGGGTGGATGTTTTCCTCCCGGTCGGTACTGAGATTGAAGTGCCTATCCTCCAGCAGGTAAAGGCAAATAAAAACATTATTGCAAAAATCTGAAAAGAGCAGCCATGGACCGAACTGACAACAGGGTTATTGATATTACTTCCGATGTGAAATGGATTGGAATTCTTGATTATGATATCCTTACCTTTGATACCGTAATGACAACCGAATACGGAACAACATATAATTCCTTCTTCATCAATGCTACAAAAAAAGCAGTGGTTGAAGTTGCAAAAGAAAAATTCTGGAATGTCTATATTGAGAAGCTTCAGACTGTTTGCGATCCTTCGGAAATAGAATATATAATTCTCGATCATACAGAACCCGACCATTCAGGCAGCCTGGGCCGCCTTCTGGAGCTGGCACCCGAAGCTACGGTGGTGGGAAGCGGAAACGCCATCAGATACCTGGGGGATATTGTGAATAAGCCTTTCCGGTCGATGGTGGTGAAGGACGGCGATACCCTCGATCTGGGAAACAAAAGCTTACGGTTCATATCGGCTCCCAATCTTCACTGGCCTGATTCAATCTATACCTACCTTGTTGAGGATAAGGTGCTCTTTACCTGCGATTCGTTCGGCGCTCATTACTGTACCGGGAACATCTTCAGCGAGCTGACCCCCGATTACCTGAGTGCATTCAGATACTATTTTGACGTTATACTGAAACCTTTCAGCAGGTTTATGATCAGGGCAATAGAAAGAATAAAGCCTCTTGAAATTAATGTAATATGTCCGGGGCATGGACCGGTTCATCGCGATAACATAAGCGAAATTATTGCTCTTACAGAGAAACTGTCGGATGAATATCTTAAGCTTACTGCAGGAGGCGATGTGAAAAGAGTGCTTATTGCCTATGTTTCGGCCTACGGATTTACCGGCAGGGCTGCTGAGTTTATAGCAGAAGGGATCCGGTCCGAAAACGGTTACATAACTGATGTGACTGATATAGAAACCATCGCTCCGGCTGAACTCGATCAGAAACTGGCGGCGGCCGATGCCATCCTCGTCGGATCCCCTACAATAAACCAGAACACCCTTCTGCCGGTGTACACCCTTTTTGCGCTTATCAATCCTTTGCGCGACAGGGGTAAGGTTGCCGGTGCTTTCGGTTCATACGGCTGGAGCGGCGAAGCCCCTAGAATAATTCTGGATAACTTAAGAAACCTTAAGCTCAAAACCTTTGATGAGACAGCCGGTTTCAAGTTCGCTCCGGATGGCGATAAAAAGGAAAGTCTTGTCGAATTCGGAAGGAAATTTGCAATTAAAGTGGCCGGAGAATCCTCCGGGGATGAGAAATAAGATATTCCTGCAAATGCTCAGGCAGATTGCGGGTTGAGGGATAATTCACTCCACGAGTAAACGGCACAAAAAAAGGATCGCCTGATGCGATCCCTTCTGCCATGCGGTTTTCAGTGATTATTTTCTATGAGAGCCTTAACCCGGACAGACATACACTTTACCGATGTTGAGATGCCAGATTATGATATTTTTATCTGCCTTGTGATCTTGTTCTTTTCTTCGGTAACCTTGGGAAGCATAACGCTTAATATGCCATCCTTGTAGTTGGCTTCGATCTTGTCGGCATTCACGTTTTCGGGTATCTGGAAGCTCCTGCAGAATGATGAATAATTGAACTCCTTCCTCTTGTAGCCGTCATTGGTTTCTTCCGACTCGTTCTTCGTTTCAGCCGAAATGCTGAGCAGATTCTCGTTGATGTCGATCTTCATGTCCTTCCTGTCCATTCCGGGAACTGCAAGGTCGAGGATGAATCTTTTTTCATCTTCACGGATGTTAACCGCCGGTTTTGATCCCCTTGATGTTACAGGGAAGAAATCATCGTCAAAAATGCTGCCGAGGTAAAACGGCCTGAATTCTCTTTTTGTAAGTGATGGTAACATGGTGCTGTCCTCCTATTTATTTTAAGTTTAACATTTTTTCATTTGAACATGTAATTTCAATTTCTGTTCCAATTAATAAAAGCGGACATAATGGCAGGATTGAAGAATTACTATATGACAATGTGACAAAAATATGAAAAATACTCAGTTAGTGCAGACCGGCAGACCCGGCACAACTTCCGTCTTCTGTCTTCTGTCTTCCGTCCTCCGTTTTCCTGTCTTCTATCTTCTGTCTTCCTGTCAGATTCCATATCGTTTTGGGTAAAAAAATTATCGTAAAACAATAACCTGCTTATCGTTTTGGGTAAAAAATTATCGTTATTTTTGATTATCAATAAGATATGACTATTTGTCAATTTATGTGCTGCCATAGTCGGGCCTCTGATCAGGGAGTCCTGATCCCCTGGCCGCAATGAAAACACCCTACAGTTTGAGCCACAAAAATTTAGGCAATTCCGATTTTTCTGATTAGGTTTGTATATATAGAAAAGACCTTTTAATGAAAACCTCAATCAGGACTATCCTGATTATTCTGGGCGTTATTCTCTTTATGTTCCTGTTATGGTATTTCAGGAGCATCGTTGTTTATGTCCTGGTCTCCGGGGTTCTTTCAGTGATGGGCAGGCCCCTTGTTGACCTGATTAGCCGGATCAGGTTCGGGAAGTGGAGTTTTCCGCGGGTATTGAGTGCGCTGTTAACACTTTTTGTAATCTGGGGACTGATAGCACTTTTTCTTTATATCTTCATACCGCTTTTAACCAGGCAGATAAACTACC
>JAFGXK010000274.1 GCA_016936695.1 Bacteroidales bacterium
GGACTGATGCTCTACATGCATGCAAGGGCCAGACATCCGGAAGCGTTCATGAAATCACTTCCTGAGGCAGGAAAAGAAGGAACCCTAAAAAGTGCATTCCGCAATCCGGCATTTGAATCAAAGCTTAAGGCAAAAAGCGGATCCTTCACCAGGGCAAGAAGTTATACCGGGTATTTTACTGCCAGATCCGGAAGAGAAATGGTCTTCAGCATCCTTGTCAATAACTTTTCAGGCCCTTCTCAAACCATTGTTGCGGGCATTGAGGCCATACTGCTTGAAACTCTGGAAAATCAATAACTAAGGCATCGGCCCTTTAGACGTCTATTCTGGCGTATTTCGCGTGAGCCTCGATGAACTCCCTTCTCGGGGGTACCTCATCTCCCATCAGCATCGAAAAGATCCTGTCAGCTTCGGCGGCACTGTCAATGGTAACCTGCTTCATCATCCTTGACTCAGGATTCATGGTGGTTGACCAGAGCTGTTCTGCGTTCATTTCACCAAGACCCTTGTATCTCTGAATGTTAACAGTGGATTCCTTTCCCTGGCCGAATTCCCGTACTGCAGCTTCACGCTCTTCTTCAGTCCAGCAATACCTTTCGTTCTTTCCTTTTTTCACAAGATAAAGCGGAGGCATTGCAATGTACAGGTAACCTCCCTTTATCAGATCCTGCATATACCTGAAGAAAAAGGTCATAATCAGTGTGTCGATATGTGATCCGTCGACGTCGGCATCGGTCATGCATATAACCTTGTGGTATCTGAGTCCTGCAATGTTAAGAGCCTTGCTGTCCTCGTCCGTGCCTATGCTTACGCCGAGGGCGGTGAAAATATTCTTTATCTCCTCACTTTCATAAATTCTGTGTTCCATTGCCTTTTCAACATTCAGGATCTTACCCCTAAGCGGAAGTATTGCCTGAAAACGACGGTCACGGCCCTGTTTGGCTGTACCTCCTGCAGAGTCTCCCTCAACAAGGAACAGTTCGCATTTTTCGGGATCACGGTCGGCACAATCAGCCAGTTTTCCGGGAAGTCCCGAACCCGACAAAACAGTCTTCCGCTGTACCAGTTCCCTGGCTTTCCTTGCGGCGTGGCGTGCCGTTGCTGCAAGAATCACTTTTTGTACTATGCTTCTTGCGTCTTTGGGATTTTCCTCCAGGTAGTTTGAAAGCATGGTACTCACTGCCACATCGACAGCTCCCATGACTTCGGTGTTGCCTAGCTTCGTCTTGGTCTGACCCTCAAACTGAGGCTCTGCAACCTTGACAGAGATAATTGCCGTAAGTCCTTCCCTGAAATCATCACCGTTGATATCAAACTTCAGTTTAGCAGTGGCTCCCGAATCGTCTGCATACTTCTTGAGGGTTCTCGTTAATCCCCTCTTGAAACCTGCAAGATGGGTGCCGCCCTCAATTGTATTAATATTGTTGACATAAGAATGGACATTCTCAGAGAAGGAGTTATTGTACTGGAGGGCTATCTCCACCGGTATCTCAGTCTTGTCGTATGCAATATGTATCGGGCTTTCAATAAGCTTCTCCCTGTTTCCGTCGAGATATTCCACAAACTCCTTAAGACCCTCTTCAGACTTGAATTCCTCACGACGCATTTTACCACCATTGCCGTTTTCAACCAACTCCCTCTCATCAGTGATTGTCAGCAGGATACCTTTATTCAAAAATGCCAGTTCCCTTAACCTGGTCGACAGTATTTCAAAATTAAAATCGGTTGTCGAGAAAATTGTCGGATCAGGCTTAAAGTTTATCATGGTTCCCGATTCGTCAGTTTTGCCAATGACTTCAACACCGCTGACCGGCTTGCCGTATTGATAGGTCTGTCTGAAAATCTTTCCTTCCCTCATTACTGTGGCAACCAGTTCGGTCGACAATGCACAGACGCATGAGACGCCTACACCGTGAAGACCTCCGGAAACCTTGTAGGAGCCTTTATCAAATTTACCACCGGCATGAAGAACGGTCATAACCACTTCAAGCGCCGATTTCTGTTCCTTCTCGTGAAGGTCTGTGGGTATTCCGCGGCCATCGTCTGTAACAGTGAGCGAACCATCTTCATGGATCACCAGGTCTATCCTTGAACAGAATCCAACCAGAGCTTCGTCAATCGAATTGTCAATAACCTCATATACCAGATGATGCAATCCCCTTACTCCGGTATCACCAATATACATTGCAGGCCTCTTCCTGACTGCTTCAAGACCTTCCAGAACCTGTATACTCCCTGCAGAGTAATCAGCACTATCCTGCAATTTTTTTTCATTCTCACTCATCTTTACAAAATATTATAAAAACATCCAACCTTTAGTTACAACTATAGCAGAAATCACTAATTTTTCAATACTTAACAAATTGATTTTATGCCCCTTAATTATTCGGACAAAGATACCTTTTTTTAAAGGTCTTTTTAGTTAAAACAAGTTAAAAGTAATCCACAATTTGACAAAGAAATTAACAACAAAAAGCCCTCCGTACAAGGCAGGGCTGTTATATTGAAAAAGGAAACAGATTATCAGAGACTGTAGCTGAAGCCTACTATAAAATTGAACATTTGTGAAGGATAGTATGCCCATTCGTAGTAACGATTCCAGGAAACATTGTCTACCTTGACCCAGAACGACAGAATCCGGGTGTACCTGTATTCTGCGCTAAATCCAAGGTTAACATGAACCGGCTCTTCGATAACCTTTGGTTCGAGGGTCATCCAACCTGTTGGGCTCTGGCTGACCAGCAGTTTCCTACTTCCGAGTGCAGTGACTTCAGCACCGGCAATGATCTTGTCCCTGAGATTGTAGAACAACCCGAACTTTCCGTCCCAGTCAGGCTTGTTCCAGGCGTAATCATTTGCAGTGAGGGTGTATTTGTAATAATTTGCCGAAGTGTTGAATGACATCCTTTTCGAGAAATTCCCGCCCAGCTCTCCGTGGAAATTAAGTACTTCAGCATCATCTGGTGTTATTACAAAGTAATTACCTCTCTGCACCACTCCGGCGGTGTCGGGATAGACAATGTTTGAATAGAGTATCAGGTTATTGACTATTGAATATGAGGCTGATAAGATATAATTCCCTCCGAGTCCGCTGTTCCCTTTCAACCCGGCTGATATAATCAGTGCGTGGTTTGTGTTAGGTATCCTGTATATCGATCCGTCGGGGACCAGGAAAGGATTCTCACGGATTATTTTCATGGGTTCATTATTCTCAAGCTTCCCTCCCAATCCTGCAAAAAACCTGACATACTGAGGGACTACGCTGAATCCGAATTCAAGGTCGGGATGAAAATAGGCCTTTACCTTCTCATCAAGATTCTTTTCGAGAGAAAGTCCCATTCCAAGATTGAAATTCCACTGATCTGTGCTTTTACTTACAAAGGGACTAAGTGTGAATATGTACTTGGGATCCATACCAAGTGATTTTGAAAGCGTATAATGATCAATATCAAGTCCTGAGCCAAGATAAAATCCTTCATACATGGAAGACATAAGCCCTTTGAATCCAACATGGTTCATATTCCCTTCTCCCGCATTGCGGAAATAATTGTACGAGACTCCAAGATCGTACGAAAGATCGGCAGAATCAAGGTTAAGCGATGCCAGGGAGAATTTGGCGCCGGCATCGAGATAGCTCAGCCTAATGTCTTTTTTCAGGAATTCATAAGGTGCTTCAGTGTTGTAACCATATGCATACCTGGCTTTCTGAATAAAATCGGCAGAGAGATCGATATAACTGTTTCTGAAAAATTTCCGGCCGAATACCGATGCATCGTTATCCATGAAACCCGCATACACCCTTTGTTTGTTTTCGAGCGGCACTTTTCCATTCGATGAATAATGCTTTGCATAAAAACCGACAGCGCCTTTTTTCGATCTGTGATTGGTTATGCTCAGTTCCCCGAGCGGTGTAGTGTTGCTCCCCATTCCCACCCTGACATAACTCTTGTAAAGTTTCGGGAGAGGATCGGCAAGCAGCGATGCTGACTTGATCGGGCTTATTGAATGGGTTGGGTTATATGGGTCAGAGTTTACATCATAGGAAAAAACAGGATTAAGACTCGCGGTATCGATAATGTCAGGAAGAAAGCTCAGCTTCCTGGCATCGGAAAGAGAAGGCTTGTATGGATTGTAAAGCGTCACCTCTCTTTTAAGATCCTCTTCCTGCGCACGGACCGGCAAACAGGCAATCATTGCAAGGATCAAAACGAATATGGTTTTCTTTATTATCATTATCAGCACTTTTTCTTTAAACAATATGTTCAGTTACCCTGATCCAGTGAAGCCAGCTTGGCCTTCACCTCATCAAGGATCCCATCGTCACTGACGGTATAGTACTCCTGAAGGCTCTGAAGCGTTGCCCTGGCCTGAAGGGTGTCGCCTTTCTGAATACTTATATCGGCAAGCAACAGGAACATCCTGGCCGTCCAATACGGATGAGGCGAATTCTGCCCAATAAACTGGTTTACTATCCTTTCTGACTCGTCTATACTTCCCTTTTTGAAAAGAATCTCGGCCACCCTGTATTTTGACTCTGCACCTTCAGCACTGACAACTTCATTCGATGTTATCCTGAAATCCTTAAGGGCTTCATCGAACTCATTCAGACTGTAATGAGCCTTGGCGCTTATGAAAACAGCCTCACGCATCAGCTCCTCAGGAATTTTTGCCGCTTTCCTGATTCGATCCGACGCCAGAATGCTCTTCTGGGCGTCACCATCCTGGTATGCCGACCGGAGCTGGCCCCTCATGGCAGTCAGCTTGAACTCCGGAGTGGTGGTTATCTTTTCGAGGGTTTCATAATATGTAAAAGCATCTGAGTATTCCTCCTGGCCATAAAGAATTGCAGAAGCTGCGATTAAAGCCTGCTCCATGAACTGGTTGTTGGGAGTTTTAATCACCTCTCTGTAGAAGCCGAGGGCTTCTTCTTTACTGCCTGATGAATTAAGGCATTCAGCCAGATAGAATTGTGCGTTAAGCCTGAAGCTCCCATTCTGGAACTCCCTCAGATAATTACGGAACACTTCCGAGGCCCGCGTACAGTTACCTGCGATGTAAAGGTTCTCTCCCGATACATACAAAAGTGAATCCCTCTCTGTTACACTGACATCACCGAAACCCAGATTTCTTACATAGGTAAAATAACTCTCGACGTCATTCATATCTACATAGGCATTCTTCAAACCTGTCATTGCATATCGGGCTTCCGGAGTGGAAGGATAGTTCTCAATTACTTTTCTGAACTGAGCCACTGATTTTTCATTTTCACCCTGATTGTAATAGAGCAGCCCTAACTGAACAATGGCCTGAGGAACGTAGGAACTCGAAGGATAATTTGCAATTATATTAATAAAGTCAGCTTCACCCCTGCGGTAGTCTTCCAATACAAGATATGCCCTGCCCCTTTCGTATATTGCATTAGGCACATAGGGAGATGATGGAAATCTTGTTGTCAGCAATGTAAGAATCTCTGTCTTACCAGGGTTATCATTAGTCAGACCCAGGCAGAAACCTTTCTGATACAGTGCATAATCGGCATTATCCTTTCCATACGCTATTACCTTATCGTAGTAACTGACTGCCTGGGCATAATTGGTGTTAATAAAATAGCAGTCAGCAATTCTGAGTCTCGCATCATACTGAATTTCAGGTTTTGCCGTACCGGCACCCGACTCAAATGTCCTGAACTCTGTCAGAGCTTTGTTATAATCTTTGAGATTGAACCAGACGTATCCCAGATTATATCTCAGTAGTGACGCTTCGGGAAGAGACATGGCTCCAGGGATTCCCATAAATGTTGTGTAACCAAAGCTGGCCGATTCGTACTGACCTGTCCTGTACTCAGCCTCTGCTTTCCAGTAAACTGCCCTGGCCTTTAATTCTCTGTTGTGTCTTTCATATTGAAGCGACTTTTCAAACATATCAATTGACTCTTCAATCTGCATATTCTTGAAAAGCTCAAGTCCCCTGAAAAAAGCCACCCGCTGATAGGCCGCCTCAAGTCGTGAGTCTTTATTCCGTATCCTGTCGAGGGCTGACAGAGCGGCCTGGTAGTTTCTAACCTCGGTGAAAGTCGCCACCAGATAATTATATGCTTCCTCAACATTTGGGGAATTGGGATAAAGATCAATATACTCCTGAAATGCTGCTATGGCCTCGCCAAAAGGAGAAGTGGAAGTCTCGTAAGTCAGTTTGGCATAGCTTAACAGCGATTCCTCCTTGAGCTTAGCGTCAAAGTCCATCCTGGATGCCTGCCCAAAGGCAAACTGGGCCTTTTTTTTGTCACCTGCCTTCAGATAACAGTCGCCGAGCACAAACCATATGTTCTGGCTCAGGATATCAGATTTTGCTCCGGCGCTGAGGAGTGTTTTTATTGCCTGGTCAATATTTCCGGTCTTATAGTAGCAAAAACCAAGCTGATACCTGTCTTCCCGCTCACTCGATTTGGCTCCGGCGTTGTATTGCTCCAGGTAAGTGAGAGCTTCAGCATAATTTCCCTTGTTATAATAGGCATCGCCAATAAAGCGGTACATCTCAATTGCTCTCTCCTTCGGAGCCGATTTAAGGAGTTCGGGAGATACTTCCAGTATCCCGTCATAATCCTTTGTTAGATACAGTATCTGGGTATTGTAGAAAGAAACTATGGAACCAAATGTTTCGTCTCCCCTCAGCTTGTTGAAACCCTCGAGGGCGGTCTCATACATCTTCTGTTCATAAGCGATATGAGAAAAATAGTAAATTGCCGGGGCGGAGTATTCCGTATCCTTGTCTTTTATCTCCGAAAACATTGTGAGGGCTTTGGCCTTGTCTCCCTTAACATACAACGAGTAGCCGTACCTGAAATAATATTCCGGCAATTTTTCGTCGCTCAGTTCAAAACGATTGACAGTCTCATAATAGTTACAGGCCTTCCTGTAGCTCTTATTCTGGTAGAAATAATCCGCCAGGGAGATCCTCCCCTCATTCAGTCGCGGGCTCTCCGGATGCCTTGACAGATAGATAAGCATCCTGTATTCGGCATCCGGATTGAAAAGCCTCAGTGCAGAAAGTGCCGCGTAATACTCGGCTTCATCAAGGTGAATGGTCGTGTTATCCTTTCCTTCCTGGATATAGGAGTCGAACAGTCTTATTGCCGGAGCGTATTTCTCCTTGTTGAACAGATCCATGGCCCGGTTGAACTCAGACCGGATATCGTCGCCGGAGAAGGAATCTTGCGGAACTGCCTGTACAACTGCAACAAATAAAAGAATAAATATAAAGAGTAGTTTTCTAATGTTCATAACTCGCATTTTTTAGTCTTCCATCTGTTAATTGCATTATTAACCAGGAATACTCCTGATCCATTAATGATCTGATAATAAGTAACATAAACCAACAAAAGACACTATTCAGCACAAGCAAAAATACAATTATTAAACGGGGGCTTCAGGCCTTTATTACTGATTTTATCAACATATAAATATTATTTATCATTTCTTTGTTTACTTTACAAAATCAACTTTAAAGTAATGCCTGAACCCCATTCTATCGATAAAATCATTGAACTCTCAAATTGCAACATCTGGCAGCAGGATCACCTGGTCCTGTCAGATGTCAGCCTGAGTGTAAGAAAGGGTGAGTTCATATATCTTGTTGGAAAAGTAGGAAGCGGTAAAACCAGCCTAATTAAAACCCTCAATGTTCAGCTTCCGCTGAAAGAGGGCACAGGTACGGTTGCCGGCTATAATCTTTCGGAGATCAAACCAAGGGAGATTCCTTATCTCCGTCGGAAGATAGGGATCGTTTTTCAGGATTTCCAGCTTTTAATAGACAGACCTGTAAACGAAAACCTTGAATTTGTTCTGAGGGCAACGGGATGGAAGAACAAGGATGATATAGAGAAGCGGATCAGTGAGGTTCTCGAAAAGGTTGGACTGAGCCTGAAGGGCTACAAGATGCCTCATCAGCTTTCGGGCGGCGAGCAACAGAGAGTAGTTATAGGAAGGGCATTGCTTAATAATCCCGAAATAATACTGGCTGATGAACCGACCGGCAACCTCGACCCTGAGACATCCGAAGGAATTATCCGTCTCCTCAGGGATATAAGTACAACCGGGAGGGCTGTTATCATTGCTACCCACAATTACACCATAGTCAAAAAATTCAGTGCCAGAACCATCAAATGTGAGAACGGCAGGATGGTGGAAATCCGTGATGACGAAGAAATAGAGCTTGAACAGCTCTGACCTATCTAAGCATATAATCATCATACAGAACCTGCAGGAATGCCTTTCCAAGTTCTTCGTTGTATCCGGGATCCGATCCTGATTTAACGACAGGTGATCCGAGCTTATGGTCATAAATCAGCTTTGAGCTGTCGGTAATAAAACCAAATCCTTCATTATAAACATAGAAAGCAAAGGCCCCGGATTCTTCTGAAAGGATGTCCTTTGAGAAAGGGAAGTTTCCGCCAAGCTCCATCTGATTGAGGAGAATAAGCGGAAAATCCACCTGTGATCCGATCTTGTCTATCCTGGTTCCCGGATTCTGAATTGCACCTCCGAGCCAGAGCATGGGAATCCTGAAAACATTCTCCGAATATACCCGGTCTTCGGGTGCACTCAGCCTGCAGTGATCAGCTACAAGCACCACAAGGGTGTTATTCCACCATTCGGTAGTCTTTGCCCAGTCAATGAAGCTTCCAAGCGACCTGTCGGTATAGAAAACAGAATTCCTGAACTTTGTCAAATCATCCTTTCCTTGAAATACAGGCTCCATCGGAACATCGAAGGGCTCATGGCTCGAGAGTGTCAGCACAACCCTGAAAAAAGGCTCCTCCATAACAGCCATCGAATCGCGGAGGGTATTGAACAGAACATGGTCGTGGACACCCCACTTTGAATTGTAGTCGTCCGGAGAGAAATGATCCATTGTGATTATCTGCCTGAATCCGGAACTTATCAGATAAGAATTAATATTGGCAAAATTGATGTCGCCTCCATACCAGAATGAACTGGTGTATCCTTCCTTATTGAGTATCTTCACCAGACTTGTCAGGGATTGGGTTTTTCTGGGCTCCTTTATTATAGAAACAGCCGGCTGTGCAGGATAACCACTCAATATTGCCGGAAGCGCCTTATCCGTACGATTGCCCGATGCATAGAAATTGGTAAAAAGAAGCCCCTCCTCACTCAGCCTGTTAAGGTTGGGAGTGGTAGTACTATCGCCTCCGAGTGATCCAACCAGAAAGTTCCCGAAACTCTCCAAGATAACCAGAAGAATATTCGGCCTTTTTGTGTTCAGTACATATACAACAGAATCTGTTTTTATTGCAAGAGAATCCCTTATCGCTACCGACCGCTCCAGATCCCCGAAAGAATATGGATTAACGGAGGGCTTTCTGTTGAACCAGGAGCTGCCCACATTCCAGACGACATTCACAGCGCTGTGATTGGCAAACAGATTGTCGGAAAAATAAACGGTGCCGGCATTTATCGGGGCAAGCCCGACTCCTCCCCTGATGGGAATGATCAGAGAGCCAAAAAGCACCATGAAGACAAGAGTGCCAGAAATCCTGTAAGTGATAACTCCAGGATCAGAAAACATTTTGTCAATGAATCTTTTATAAAGCCATCCAAATCCTGCTGTTAACAAAATAACAGTAATGACAAATCCTGTAATCTGCAATGCCGTAACAGAAGCTGCTGCTTCCCCGGGATTGTCCAGATAAAGCAAAGGGGTGTAGTCCATCCTGAATCCCCAGTAGGAGTACAAAACCGAATCTCCGACAACAATAAGGGAGGATATCAGCAATATGAGCCAGGTGTAAATATTCATGAAATACCTGAACCATTCTCCCCTTATCCATATTGAAGGAAGAAGAACAAGCATTGGGATCGCCATAATATATGCAATGGCTGAAATATCCAGTTTTATTCCGTGAGTAAAGGTCCCTGCAAGTATTTTGAACCCAAGCTCCGCGCTATTACTGTATTCCCCCAGTAGAAAATAAAGCCTGGCTGCAAAGAAGAAGACCAGCCAGAAAAGCGCATAGACAATCAGTGCAAAAATTTTCTTTTTCATTGTTTTATAGTTGTCACAGACCGTGATTTCCCTGAGGTCACAAAAAACAATATCAACGACAGGGTAATTACAATCATCCCGGCTATTGTAAGCATTTCGGGATGTTCACCAGGAACAAGAAGCCAGCTGAGGATAGCACCCACAACCGGAATAATGAATTTCCACAGGTTCAGTTCCGAAACCTTTACTCCCGGACGCTGAAGCAATTTGAACCACAATGAAAATGCAAAAGCCGACATAAAACTCAGCCACAAGAGGTCGGCCCAGTAAAGAAAAGGCCTGTAAACCCTTACGGTACCCTCAACAGAAAGAGATACAAGGTAGAGAATTAATCCTCCGATACCTAATGAAAAAGAACTGAGAACAATCGGATTCATACCTCTGCTTTTAAGCGAGACAATCACATTGCTGACTGCTGTGGCAATGTTCGCTCCAAGTATCAGTAACACCCCCACAAACTCTAGTGCCGTTCCTATCCTGAATGCCTGTCTCCCGGCACTTATAAGGATAACTCCCGAAATTCCGAAAACTATTGTGATTATCTTGCTCCTTGTCAGTCTTTCCTCCTCATGCATCATTGCCGCAACCACTGCGGTTACCAATGGCTGTGATCCAACTATCACGGCACCAAGGGCCCCGGGCACCAGATCCATACCAAGATAGAACAGGGAATAATTCATCAGTGTCTGCAGAACCATTACAGAAAGAACCACTTTGTAATTCTCTCTTATCATCCTTATATATGCTGCCGGCTTAACCGTAAAGGGAAGCAGCATAAGGCCCGATATCATGAACCTGACTCCTGCGAAATGAAGGGGAGTATCATATTGCAGCCCGAGTTTTATTCCGGCATATGCGGTAGACCACAGGAGGCATGCAATAACCGCCCAGAATATAGTATTACCTTTACTGTACACTTGAAAATATCAGGCCGCAAATATCAGAAAAAAAATCATTTTTCAAGCATATTCCAGTCAGGGGGATCGAGTCCCAGCAGGTTCTTAACGAAGAAATCACGGCGTTTACGCTCCCCGTAAACACCCCCGCTTGAATGACCCGACCCGGGCAGCAGTACATATTCAAAATCCTTGCCGGCCTTTATAAGCGCATTAACAAGCTGATCTGTTGATGAAGGATCAACGTTATAATCCATCTCACCATTCAGAAGCAGCAGTTTCCCTTTCAGCATCCGGGCGTTTTCAACATTTGATGACTCGGCATATTCAACTCCTACCGGCCACCCCATCCATTGTTCATTCCACCACATCTTATCCATCCTGTTGTCGTGGCAGCCACACGAGGCCACTGCAACCTTATAGAAATCGGGATGAAACAGCACAGCCCCTGCAGCATTCTGTCCTCCAGCAGATGTACCATAAACTCCTGCCCTTTCAAGATCCAAATAAGGATATTTTTCAGCTGCTGCCTTAATCCATAGTATCCTGTCAGGAAAACCTGCATCTTTTATGTTTTTCCAGCACAGATCATGAAACGCCTTTGACCTGTTTGATGTTCCCATTCCGTCAATCTTTACAACAATGAAGCCCAGTTCTGCAAGCTGATGCATCGCAGTGGCCGTCCCCCTGAAACTCTTCGGAACAAAACTGCTGTGGGGTCCTGCATAAATATCTTCGATAACCGGGTATTTCTTCGACGGATCAAAATCAGTTGGTCTGATGATGATACCCCAGATATCAGTCACTCCGTCCCTCCCTTTGGCAGTAAAAACCTCCGGCATCCTTATTCCTGTTTCAAGCAGTCTGGTAATATCAGCCTTCTCTATAACCATCAGCTGAGTCCCGTCATCGGTCCTTCTGAGAACAGAAACAGGCGGAGTGTCGATAGTCGACCATGTATCAACGAA
>JAFGXK010000275.1 GCA_016936695.1 Bacteroidales bacterium
ATAGCAATAACTGTGGAAATAACAACAATGGCGCCCACCGCACTCCATCCCTGCACATGTGTCGGCATCTGACTACCGCGAATCATAACAGCTACTGTAAATACAGCCGCGGCAGACATCATAATGATTGTTGACGATGTTATGACATCTGTTTTCGGCATAATTCTGGAACCGGTGATGATGTATGTCGAATATATCAGGGCAGCAGTAACCCCAAGGATAATCCCCAGTGTTTTTCCTCCGGATGTGAATCCAATAACTAAGACCGTACCTGCTAATGCCAGAAACAGGGCAATGATTTCAGGAAATGTAATTTTCTGTTTTAGGAACAGTATTGAAATCCCGGTTACAAGCGCCGGGTAAAGATAAAGAAGGATGGCAACAGTCCCGGCCGGTGCATAAAGCAATGCTGTAAAATATGTAAAAGACTGGCCTGCATATCCAATGCCGCCCATAAGGATTGATATGATCAGGACCCTTCCCGTGGGAAATCTTTTATTGCGGAATATGTTGTAGATGAGCATAATCGCGCTGGCAAATGAGAATCTCAGAAATAGAAGGGTAATAGGCTCGGTACCATATTTATATGCATAATTGGCAAATATCGGCATGGCGCCGAATGCGGATGCAGAAATCAGTATAAAGATGATTCCCCGGAAACGCTGGTGTGATAAGCTGTTTGAAATTGGAGTTGTTTTCATTAAAGTATATCAAGTCCTCGTCCTTTTATATGGAAATTCTCTTAATGAAATAGCCCGGGTAACAGGATAGCTTTACGGCCGCCGACGGATTGACTGAATCACGTCGTCGAGCTGTTGAAGAAAACGTGATCGGTCACGCTTTTTTAACGGTGGAGGCCCGCCCGTTATCTCTCCTGCTCCACGAAGTTCTGACAACAGCTCCCGAGTCACGACGGCCATACCTATGTTGTCTTCCGTGAACGGCTTCCCAGTCGGACCGATTACACGTGCGCCTTGCTTCAGGCAGCGGCTCGCAAGCGGAATATCAGCAGTAACCACGATGTCGTGGGGTTGCACGTGTTCAACAATCCAATCATCGGCAGAGTCGAATCCGTCATCTACAACTTTGAGTGCAATCCATCGTTGATCCGGAACTCGCATCCAGGAGTTGGCCACCAATGTGACTTCAAGGCAATATCGGCTTGCGACGCGATATACCTCCTGTTTGACCGGACACGCATCAGCATCCACAAAGATATGTGACAAATAAAACTCCTCTCCATCACCCGGGATCTGGTCCTGGTGCCACCTGAGGTTAAGATTACATACGGCGGATATATTGCAGGCATGTTTTGATCACAGGAAACTTGAATAACCCATGGAATAACAAAAGTATCCCGGTTTCAAGCCAGCATCGTGAAGAAAATGGTTATGTGCAGGATATTTTTTAGACCGTAAAAAGGCCTTATTTACCACAGCATTTCTTATACTTTTTACCGCTTCCGCATGGGCAGGGCACATTGCGTCCAACTTTCTTTTCGGCAATCCTTGTTTTTGGCGGATTCAGCAATATTTCCAAGGCTGCAATATCCTCAGGTTTATCTGGTTCCAATTCAATTTTATATTTCCAACCGTTTTCTTCAAATACTGCTTCTAATTCTTTCACTCTTTCTTCTGTTTGCACATTTACAACAGCTGGATTCTTTACAGTTCCCAATTTTGCTGCCTTTTTACCATTAAACATTTTTTCCATCATTTCGCCATCAGGGTATTATAAGGTTTATCTGCCGCATAAAGAGACTGTCTAAGAATCACGTTGCTATAAGATTCTCTTTCCAGCAAAGTGACGCTGCCTAAATACGATGCGCTTAATAAACTTAATAAACTAAATATCTTATTCCATCAACTGATATTTATTTTCATACGCGATTATCTCCCCTCTTTAAACTGCAAATCCAACCCTTAAATGTGCTTATTCCTGACTCTCCGTCTAAATCTGTCAGAGAAATATGCCTCCCCCTGATCTGATTCCGGAACAGGCTTATCAAATCCTGTATGACGAACCAGGTGATTTAAATAAACAAATTTTTGAACTCCCGAGTTGTAGCCGAGGGTGTATCAGTTTTTTTGAAATATCTATTAACCGTATATTTATTAACTGATTTACAGCTAATTTAAACAAATCAATGCCCCAAAACAACGATTAGCTTTACATATGTTCATTGATCAGCTAAAAAGTCGAATGATTTGTGGCGACAGAATTGAGTATTGTTTTAGGGTGAAAAGCCCGCTAAAGATGACAAAGGATATTGATTTAGTTGTCAGGGTCGCCATTAGGTCTCTTTTTTGTCCGATTGGATAGCGGAATAAGTGATTTTTCAGCCGTCCAGAGCAATCGCACCTGATTCGAACTTTTAAGGAGAATACTATGTGCTATCTGATGCTTCTTGTTTTTATTCTTATGCCTCAACTGGTTTTTGCTTCAGGAAACGCCCTTGATTGGTTACCGTCAAACATTCGTATCCCCACCAATACCCCTAACTATTCAATTGCTAGTAATGGAGAAATAGATGCCGATAACAAGTTTGTCGTAGTAGTCTGGGAGGATAATCGTAACGGTAACGAAGATATATACTGCAACTTTAGTACAGATGGAGGAGTAAACTGGCAGGCAAGTGACATTCGAGTGAACACGAATACCGCTGGTGCCTCCAGATCTCTATGCCCGACTGTGGCAGTATGCGGATCAAGAGTCTATGTAGCGTGGACGGACACACGAAACGGTTATGCCGATATTTATCTCAACTATTCAGGGGATTATGGCCAGACATGGCTTAATTCCGATATCCGCCTGAATCTCGGCAGCAATCCTGGAGAGAAGTTAGCTAACACACCTCAGGTCCATGCTTCAGGAAACAATGTTTATGTGACATGGATTGAGACCCGCTTTGGCTATCTGGAAGGTCTGTTCCTCAACTATTCCCTGAATGGAGGCGCTAACTGGCAGTCACCAGACGTGCAGATTGACGGTGGTGCACACGATGTCTGGCTTTGGCAGATCATTGCCGACGGGACCAAGTTATATGCCATGTGGTGGGCAAATGGTGAAGACATATATTTCAACCGTTCACTCGACAACGGGGTCCACTGGATGGATGCAGGCCAGCATAAGGTCAACGTGTCGGATGAAGGATACTGCGAAAATCCGATTTTCAGCGTGGAAGGTTCGACCATATATGTTTTCTGGGATAAGAATGAGGGAGGGAGGCTTATAAATTTTAATCATTCAGAGGATGGCGGGATAAGCTGGGACGAAACGGATAACGAACTGTCTTTTGGATCAAGCCCTCAAATGACACTAAACAAGGGAGTTGTCCACTTGGTCAATCTTCAGAACAGTAGTCTATACTACAGGCAATATACGTCTCAATCCGGCTGGAAAAGCCCTATTATAGTCAGGGGCTATGATGTGAAATCCTTTAACGTGCCCGTTTTGGAGGTAAAAGACCATCTTGTCTTTCTTGCGTGGTATGATACGGTCTGCCTGGATGAAAGTGTACGGTACAACTATTCCCTGAATAGGGGGCAAAATTTTAGCGCCACCTTCCCCCCGGTATTCCTGAACGACAATGCCGGCGAAATGACCGCAAGGACTGATGATATAAGGATCGCGGTCTCCGGGAGCTATATATATGTCATATGGAAGGATTACCGCAACGGAAAGGCTGATATTTATTTCACCATTAGCAGAATTCCCGCAAAGGTTTTACCCTTCCTTAACCTGTTGCTGGACTGATATAATCGGGAACAACCGAAAGGAAATTCAGCCAACCTTTCTATGAAAGATGCGGCTAACTGTTTAAACATTATGAAACGCGGATCACTTCCTGTTCCACAAAAGTAAGCCGCTCAAGGCCGCTTGCAGTGACCAGATAATCGTCCTCGATGCCTACGGCGCCAAGGCCTGGAAAAATGAACTTGGGTTCCAGGGCGAATACCATGCCTTCCTGAACCGGCGCCCTGAATATCGGGGCCATTATCGGGAGCTCATCAATCTCAAGCCCGATACCATGTCCCAGGAACTTCACCTTGCCTTCACCATATCCCATGAAATTTTCTTCAAACCCTCGTCTGCATGCGATATCCTTTGCCAGATCAAAGACTTCATCACATGGAAAACCAGGCATTATTTCCGCTTCAAGCTTCTCCAGAATTTCTCTGGCGCAGTCATGGGCCCTTGCAAGGGTTTCGTCCAGTTCTCCAATGACAAGAGTCCGGGTCTGATCGCTGTGATACCCGTTTACCGCCACACCATAGTCGATATATATCGGTTCATTTCTGCCGACGCGCCTTAACCCGGCACCCTGAGGCATGGCCGGGCTGTTTCCTGTACCGCTCACAGGTGTTTCACAGCATGAATTCGAAGCGCCACCCTCTCCGCTGAGCACATGGGCGTATGTCATCTCCTGGTTCCATCCGCGCATGCGCATAACCCCCATATGCCCTTCCCTTCGGGAAATCCAGGAAAGAAGTCCGTCAATCTCCAGTTCCGTCATGCATTCCCTGATAAGGACCTTAATTTCCTGATAACCTTTTCCAAGGATGGCAGTGGCGCGTTTAATCTGTTCTGCTTCGTATGACGATTTAATCATTCTCAAATTTCGGATGCCGGGGGATACATCAATAAATTCAGTTTTGGGAAGTTTTTTCTTGAACCAGAGGTATTGTGCTGCAGGAAGCACATCCATCTCAAGGCCTACACGTCTGAACGAGACATGTTTGAAATCGGATAAAAGTGAGAATATTCCATCCCGCCCGCTTATGGACAGCACTTTTTCAAGCGCCGATTCGTTTACAGCCCTTTGAAAACTCTTTATAACCATTAAAAGGGCCTTTCCGCTTGCAGGGACAAAAAGGATTGACCTCTGGAGCGTGCCGCTGAAATAGTAGATATCAACATTCTGGAGAATAAAAGCACCTTCCAGTTCATCTGATGCCATCCACTCCTGAAACTTCTCGATTCGCGCCTGAATTTCAGATGAAGGGACCAATTCCAGACCATTATCCGATAACGCTATTTTCACTTCCATTTTGCTCCTGTGCTGATAAAAGAACAGGGCACAGCCTGTTTGTTTATATTCATTAAACAGTGGACACCTGAATTTAAAAAACCACTCATTCACTACGCGAGTCAAGATAAAAACACATTATTCTGAAATAACTTTTCTCCTGTGTTCACATGCCTGCTATTGACTCAATTGACAAAACATCTTGAGTCTGATAGCGTCCTCTTCCGCCTTTTAACACATCCTGTTTTAAGATTTGTTCTTGTTGAAATATTTTTTTCTTAACAATGGGTTTCTTATCTGGAAGGATACACTTGAAATGGAAAATTCAACTACGCATCAATTTATAAAGGCTGTTGTCGGACCTGCCCGTCCCAGGTTCCTTCTCCTTGTTCCGGTTTGCGTCGGGCTGGG
>JAFGXK010000276.1 GCA_016936695.1 Bacteroidales bacterium
ATTCGACGGAACAGACCTTTCAGGGATAATAAAGGGTAAGCAGAAACCTTTCGACAGGCTCATCTTTTCGCGTCAGGGCAATCAGCCCATTGAGCTCTGCAACAGCTCTGTCCGAAACAACACATACAGACTGGTATTGACAACCAGGGATACATTGCTCTATAACCTTAAAGAAGATCCTGAACAGCTTAATGACATTGCTTCAAAAGAGAAAGCAACAACACTCTCATTGCTTGATGAACTGGTCAGACATAATAAGGATTTGATTTCCAACTATCAGTCTGTTACAACGATTGAGGCAGGATTCGCAGGAGAAAGGAGCTTTACTTTGCCAGTACAGGATGCTGCACTTTCAGGAAATATTAGATACTCCAGTATTCATCCCAACCAGTCACATACTGAAAACTGGATACAAGCCGGGGATTCCATTCTATGGACGCTTAATATTAACAACAAGGGCACTTACAAGGTCGAAATGCAGTATGGATGCCCTGAAAGAGAAACAGGCAGCCGGTTGGTATTAAATACCGGCTCTGGTAAGGTTTTGTTCAGGATCAGTGAACCGTTTGAATCTGCAGTTCTTCCGGAAAAAGACTATGTTAAACGCAGCGAATCAGTTGAACGCACATGGTCGTGGATGGATATCGGCACTGTTACATTAAATGAGGGTAAGGAGTACATTTCTCTCAAGCTTATTAACAAAAGTCATGAAGAAGCCGGACTTATTAAATCGCTGAAATTTACAAGGATCAATTAATGAATATGAGATATCAGTCTTTAACCTTGAAGGGGATCGCTTCCCTGGCATTAACCTTTACTGCGTGTTCAACTGCAACGCACCAGCAGAAGCCGAACATTATTCTCATACTTGCCGACGATATGGGATTTTCCGATATCGGATGCTTCGGTTCGGAAATTAAAACCCCAAACCTCGACAGCCTTGCATCCAAAGGTATCCGGATGACACAGTTTTATAATGCTTCCCGCAGCTGCCCGTCACGGGCATCACTTCTGACCGGACTTTATCAGCACCAGGCGGGAGTGGGAGATATGGTTTCAGACCTTGGCTATCCATCTTACAAGGGATATCTTAATAATAAATGTGTTACCCTTGCAGAAGCTTTGAAGTACAATGGTTACAAAACATATATGTCGGGAAAATGGCATGTGGGAGGAAAACCTGAGGTTCACCCGCTTAACAGAGGATTTAACAGATATTTCGGACTGATAGATGGCGCAGGAAGTTATTTTGAGAGAAAGGCTTACAGGTTAAATCAGAAACCTCCGCGCTGGATGCTCGACAGCACGGATTATGATCCGCCTGAGACCGGATTCTATCTGACCGATGCAATAACCGACTATGCTATCTCATTTCTGAAGGAAGACCCGCCTGGTGAAGATCCATTTTTTCTTTATCTTGCATATACTGCTCCACACTGGCCGCTTCACGCACTTCCGGAAGATATTGCCAGATACAGGGGAAGATATTTTAAGGGATGGGATGTTACCAGAGAAGAAAGATATCATAGGATGAAGAAAATGGGAATAATAAGTGAAGCATCTAAACTTTCACCACGGGATGAAATGGCACCAGACTGGGACACGCTTTCAGATGAAGACAAGGATATGTGGGACCTTAGGATGTCAGTTTATGCTGCTATGATAGACAGACTTGACCAGAATATCGGACGTATTGTTAATTATTTAACAGAGTCGGATGAGATCAGCAATACCATGATAATTTTCATGGCCGATAATGGCGGATGTCATGAGCCAATAAAAAACAGGGGTAATTATCTGCCAACTTCAGCTGAGACCGGTACGCGTGAATCATTTGACTCATACGAATATCCATGGGCTAATGTCAGTAACACGCCTTTCAGGATGTTCAAGCACTGGGTACATGAAGGAGGTATTTCAACACCGTTTATTGCATTTTATCCCGCCAGGATACCTGGTAACCGGTTATACCACCAGCCCGGACATATAATAGACATTATGCCGACACTTATTGATATTTCAGGCGGTATTTATCCTGAAGAATTTAATGGACGGGAAATACTGCCAATGGAAGGTATCAGTCTTGTTCCAGCTTTTTCAGGGAAAGATTCTGAAAGACCAAATCCTCTTTTCTGGGAGCATGAGGGAAACAGAGCTGTCAGGGACGGTGATTGGAAACTGGTATCGGAATATGATTATTCAAAAAAGGAGTTTAATCCATGGGAGCTATATAATCTAAGGGAGGACAGGTCGGAACTTGATGATTTAAGCTATGATTTTCCGGAAGTAAGAAATGAATTAATTCGGGAATATGAGGCATGGACTGCAAGATCAGGAGTAGTGCCCAGAGAGGAAATAGACAGAAGAAAATGATCTTTCGCAGGCTAAAAAAGAGGAATTACAGAATAGGCTGTTAATTTAAATAAGAACCGAACCATGAAAAAAATGCAAAAGCAGTATTCAAGAAGAAGTTTTGTTGAAAAAACTGTCTTGCTGGGTGCAGCCGGACTGGCGGCACCTGGTTTATTAAGTCAATCGAAAGCCATCCCAACCCGTCATATGACGAAGGATGATATTTCACTTGCTCAATGGGCACTGGTGCAGGAGATCAGGGATGGTAAATGGAAGAACCTCGATTTTCCACGGATTGCGAGGGAGGATTTCGGATTGAACGGGATTGAGTTTGTGAATACACTGTTTGAAGTGCCAACAGTGAGCTATCTCAATCAATTGAAAAAGAATGCGGACACTCATGGGGTAAAGATGGTATTGATAATGGTTGACTCAGAAGGAGATGGATGTGAACCAACATCCGGATTAAGAAAGCAGTTCGTGATCAATCACAAGAAGTGGATTGATATCGCGCATTATCTGGGTTGTCATGCCATCCGAACCAACTGCAGGGGACCGCAGGATGTTAATAAGGACGAGGCCCTGAAGTGGGCGGCAGAGTCGTACAACATGCTGTTGGAATATGCAGTTCCTGCCGGAATCAGTGTATGCATTGAAAATCATGGAGGAGTGTCAAATGATGCTGACTGGATGGTAGCACTCCTGAAAGAAGTGGACAACCTTTATTTTGGCTCTTATCCCGACTGGCGGACACCGGCTCAGGATTTCGATAATGTGGAATATCTTGAAAAGATGCTGCCCTGGGCTGTGGGATTGTCATACCGGAACCAGCCGACGGAAGAGCTTACGGCAAAGATGATAAAAATGTGTCATGATGGTGGTTACAGAGGATGGTACGGGATCGAATCATCCGGACGGGAAGCCATTTTGACCGGCAAGACGCTTCTTAAAAAATACCTTGCAATCTGATATCGATTGAACCAGGTTAACATTAGTGCATTCGTGGCTACTGCTTTTTGCCACTAATGCACGAATAAGAATAAGATTTTGTAAGCCGTAGAACAGGTTACCATTAGTGCATTCGTGGCTACTGTTTTTTGCCACTAATGCACGAATAAGAACAAGATTTTGTATGCCGTTAAACAGGTTTTCATTAGTGCATTCGTGGCTACTATTTTTTTTGCCACTAATGCATGAATAAAAAGTGGAATCCTATTGATTTGTTACGCTGAAAAAAAGTCAACCAGCAACTATTTTACAGTCAGCCTTAAACTGTCAAGCATTCTTTTATACTGTTCAATTTGGCTATAATGAACATCTGAATTTATGAGGTTTTTTATTTCTCCGGGGTCACTCCTGAGGTCATAAAATTCCCTGCTGCTATCGGGCAGTTCGTAGTAGTTTATGTATTTGTAACCAGGACTTATCACCGCTTCGGATTTTGGTAATCCGGGATGATCAAAACGATGTTCATAAAAGAATCTGTCCCTCCATTCCGGATCTTCCTCTTTCCAGGTATTCTGCAATGGTTCACCCTGCATGCCGGGATCCTTTTTCAGTCCGGCAAATGTGAGAATGGTTGGAGCTATATCAATATTGAGAGCAATGGATTCGATTCTTCTTCCCTTGTTTTCTTCTTTTTCCAAAGGATTATAAATAAACAAGGGTACTCTTACCGATTCCTCATAGGGGAACCACTTTCCTGCAAGACCATGCTCCCCAAGGAAGAAACCATTGTCGCCCATCATTATAATTATGGTATTCTCTCCAATACCAAGCTCATCAAGCCTTCTTGTCAGATTTCCAACAACATCATCAACCCCCTGTATCAGTCGGTAATAGCTTCGCACGCTTTCCCTGAAAAGAGTATCTGTCTCGAAACGGATTTGCCATCTCCTGCGGGCTTCATTGTTCAACCTGAATTTCTCCGGGAATAATTTCCAGTATTCATCACCACCCGACTCCGGCCTGGGGTAATCAAGATCCGTGTAATATTCCGAATATCTTTCGTTGTAAATAAACTGCCGTGGATCTGAATCCTCGACATGAGGTGCTTTAAAACTTACTGACAGACAAAAGGGAGCCTCTCCTCCATACTGCGATAAAAAGTCTTCTATTCGGGAGTTGACAATATCCGTATAATGAGTCATCTTACCGGTAGAATCAAAATTCTCATATCTTGGCTGGATTACCTTCTCGCATCCCCAGAAATCATACATCTCAGCAGGCTGCTTTTCGAGTCCTACACCATATTTCCCGATGAAACCTATCTTATAGCCAGCCTGATTTTTAAGAATCAGAGGGTAGGTTTTCATTAAAGCCTCTTCAGAAAAATCTGTATTAAAATCGTTGATCCCGTGTCGCGATGCATACTGCCCCGTAAGTATGCTGGCCCTGCTGACACAAGAAATTGAGGTTGTAACATATGCATTCCGGAAGATTATTCCATGTTCAGCAAGTCTGTCGATATTGGGTGTACTGATATAACTGTTACCGGTGTAACCCATTGCATCAAAACGTTGATCGTCGGTAAGAAGAAATATTATGTTTGGAGGCGTTTCCTTATGATCACAGCTGCCTGTAAATGGCGCCAGTGCAAGAGGGATACACGAAAGAATTGTTTTTCTGTTCATCTGTTGGTTTTAAAGTATTGGCAATATTAACATTATGCTCAATTCCCCTCAGAGGATCATGATGATGCATACTATTGCTTAAATATAATTATTATTCTTAATTTAGTAATGTTATCGGGGATTTCCCGATTTTTAAAGTAGAATGAATTTAATAGAGTAATTCAATAACATGAGATGGTTAATGATTTTAACAGCGGCACTTATAATAGTGTCATGTACTCTCTTGAAGAAACCGGAAAATGGTCAGATAAGACCATGGGATGAAAATCACCGTTACTGGCAGTATAATGGCAAACCTGTTCTGCTTCTCGGAGCAACGGATAACGACAACCTTTTCCAGAATGAAAATCTGGAATCACATCTTGATAGTCTGAAGAGCTTTGGGGGAAATTATATCCGAAACACAATGAGCGACCGTGATCCCGGTAACAAGCGTGCTTTCGCACTGGCTTCACCTGGCTTATTTGATCTGGATAAATGGAATGAAGACTACTGGCAGCGTTTTGAGAATCTTTTGAAACTTACACAGGAAAGGGAAATAATAGTACAGATTGAAATATGGGACCGTTTCGACCATTCCAGGGACCCATGGCTCACCGATCCCTATAACCCGAAGAACAATATTAATTATACATATTCCGAAGCAGGTCTGGACACCATTTATCCCCTTCATCCCGGTCAGAACAAGCAGCCTTTCTTCTTCACTGTACCTGAACTTGAAAATAATGAGTTGCTGCTGAAGTACCAGCAAAATTTTGTAAAAAAACTCCTTTCTATATCGCTTCAGTACGATAACGTACTTTACTGTATTGATAATGAAACAAGCGGAGTGGAAGAATGGGCAATATTCTGGACCGGGTTCATAAAGGAAAATTCGGAAGGGAAAGAGATCTGCATTACTCAGATGTGGGATAACTGGGATGTTAATTCGGAAATGCATAAACGGACACTCGACCATCCCGACAGGTATGGTTTTATAGATATTTCGCAGAACAGTCAGATTCCGGGCCGGCCAAACTGGGATAATGCACAGTATGTCTTCGATTACATCAGGGATAATCCCCGGCCGGTCAACAGTACGAAAGTATATGGAAGCGATAGCGGAAGCTGGCTCGACAGGGGTATTACGACACAGCATGCTGTTCAGACCTTTTTCAGGAATATTGTCGGGGGCTTTGCTTCCAGCCGGTTTCACAGGCCGCCTTCGGGTCTGGGGCTAAGCCGGACTTCGATAAATTGCCTGGTTACGATCCGGCAAATTGAAGACAAAGTCAGGTTCTGGGATATTGTTCCCGCCATGGATCTGCTTAAAAACAATGAGGATTATAAAGCTTTCATTTCTGCAAAGGAAGGAGAATCGTATGTTATTTATTTCACAGGTCCCGCCACTGGTGTACTCGATCTCAGTGCGTGGAATGCATCTTTTAACATTAACTGGATTCCCGTTAACAAGGCTGATTGGGACATGCAGGGAACTATAAAAGGAGGAGGTCAGGTGGAAATAACTTCGGAATATCCGGGAGACGCTTTTGCAGTTTTGACACGCAATTAATGAAAGATTGCCTGTTGATATCAAAAAAATATCATAATACTATAAAAAAATATCATAATACTATCAAAAAGATATAATAAAGATGAGGTTAGTTTTAATGAGCTTGTTGATTGCAGGCCTTTTATTTTCAGGCAGCATAAATTGTCAGACGGTTAATGTCCTGAAGATATCGGGTACCGGCTTTGAGATGAACGGTGAGCCGTTTGAGTTCACCGGGGTGAGCTTTTTCAATGCCATATACAATCCTGAGTTTAACCGCAGCAGTGAGGTCCGCAGGGAGTACATCCGTAAATTCAATGAATATGGAATCAATGTATTGAGGGTTTGGTGTCAGTGGGACAATTCCCTGAGCTTTATTGATTCGGGGAGCGGTAAAACATTGTATGCAGCTGATGGTTCATTGAATCAGGCCTGGCTGGAAAGGCTGAAACAGATAATCTCTGATGCGGATGCTGAGAATTCTGTGATATTACTCGTTCTTTTTTCGCGTGAGAGCTGGAATGAGAACATAAGGCTGGATAATTCTGCCCTGGAGAAAGCTGTTGCAGGGATGGCAAGGGAGTTTATGCCTTACAGGAATCTGATCTTTCAGGTCTGGAATGAGTTCAATTACAGGACAATTGATTTTCTGAAGATAATCAAGTCGATCGACAGGGAAAGGATTGTCACCAATTCACCGGGGTATGCCGGCGATCTGGGTTCATCTGAAGAGAGCCGGGCCCTTGATTATCTGTCTCCTCATACAACCCGTGATGACAATCGTCACTGGGAGCTGGCAGAGGCCGAAATAGTATACCTGCTCAAAAAATATAATAAACCGGTCGTAGATGATGAACCGGCCCGCAGAGGCACATCAAAGTTTGGAGGTCCCCGCAGCAAAGTTTTTCCTGAGGATCATATCCTTCATATATATAACATCTGGAAATCCGGAGCTTATGCAGTTTATCATCATGACATGTTCCAGACCGGCTATGGAAGCGATGCTATTCCCCTATCAGGAATTCCTGTTCCGGGATTTTCTTCATACCATGATCAGGTATTTGAGTTTCTTAAGAACAAGAACAGGTATTTGCGGTTATTGAGGTGAGGTGTCCGAATATCTGATAAGACAAACCCAGTCCTTTCCCGGATCACCCGGAGGATCTCCAATGGAGTTGTACCCGCTTCCGGTAATCCTGGTTATGGTTCCGTTCATTAAATCTCCTCCGCTCCGGGGATTAAACCATGAGACACTGAACTGACCTGATGGAAGAAGTATCTCCGTTGATTTTCCTTCAGGAAGGTAAACGGCATAAACTTCACCGATTTTGGCAAAGCAATAATCGTCAGTTGCTTTTGTGATTTCATCGGCGCTGGTCATTTCATGGAACGGCAGGTTCTCATGGAAGAAATCCAGTGCTGTACGCGTTTGGTCCCAAAGTATGTCACGGCTTCGCCAGTCTTCGCAGCTGAGGTCTGAATGCGGATACTGATATCCGAAATACCATTCGACACCTCCTCCTCCGGCCATAAGGTTGCCCCACAGTACTTTATGCCTGATTGTATCATGGCCCGGATCAAATGAGTCCGGCAGAGCTCCCTTCCAGTGCTGACCTATCTCATCAATGCAAACTACCCACTGGTGCATTGCATCGCCTGATTTCCCTATCCAGTAAAGTGCATCTTCGTGAACCTCATCCACATTACCGCATTGTATCGAAGGACCCTCAACAGTTTTGAATCCAAGATATTCAGACATGTCTTTTATCCTTTGTGCAGGATTTGAATGGGTATGAATTACGATGAAATTATCATACGGGTCTGTTTCCCTGATGTACTCAGCCATCTTTTTCGTGTCATTGTAAGTCTGGCCGTAAGGTGACCAGTCAGTGGGGTGATGTTCCTCGCCCAGATTCCATGTTATTGCAAGGTGATGTGAGAACCTGGCGATCAGTTCTCTCAGATATAACTTTCTTTGCACATCAAGATACCCGCAATCGAGAAGGCATTCATTTTCAGTTTCCTGCAGAACGAAGTGCAACATTATTCCAAGCTGGTCGGCATGCGAAAAGACGATATCCCACTGATCGAGCTTGCTGCAATCGAAACGGTAACGCTCATTGCGGTCAGTGTATGGCCACACGTCTTCGCCATCGCCCAGAATATTCAGCGTAAGAAAGTAAAAACTGTTCATTCCTTTGGATGACAAATAATTCAGAGCTCCGATTATTCCTTTTCCCTGTCCGGCTTTCCATTGCGGATCCCCTTCTTTCCAGTCGGCAATATGAGGTTCATACTGATGCAATCCCTGGTTTGGATCTGCTTCTCCGCTTCTTGCCTTGTTGCTGCCACCATAATAAGTTCCGTCAAATTCCTTGTAAGCCAGGAAATTTTCGGGACTGTCAGCTCCACCTTTCAGAAAGGTTTCTCCATTACCTTCGTGTTTCAGGTAGCGTGTTCTGTCATATTTAAGCCTCCCTTTTGAACGGAAATCAGGAGCGTTCTTATCTGATTCTGATATTTTAATAATTCCCGTTTCACCGTCAGGATAAATCTTTTGAGCTGATGCCGGATCGCCTGAGACAGCAATATTCTTACCCTTTGCGAAGCTGACATTATATTTCCATTCTCCCGGGGAAGGAGGGCAGAATTTAACCCGCCAGAGGTTGCCTGATTGTGCCGATGTTTCCGCTGCATTCCCATCGGCTGCAAAATAGCCGGGAACAATGAATGACCTGTTTCCGTTTGTAAATTCAACATCAAGCCGGTAATCGGTGAACGGATTCAGGGTATCATACTCGCCTGACTGCGGACCTGGGAAGGTCAGGGTTACTGTGTGCCATTGTTTAAGCTCACCTGAATTCTGAACTTGAGCGGTTTTTTTACATGCAACTGTTATTGCCATAATTACCGCAGCAAACTGAAGAATAATTGCAAATCTCATGTCTTTCACTATTTTATTTCTGATTACTACCCTGCAAGTGGCAGGAAGTCGTTCATTTTTGGTAAATTGTAAAAATAACAGATAAAAGCAAAAGGATTTAATTCTTAAACATGATAATTTACAGATTCAGAACCGGCGTCGACGCTTTTTGTCGATTTACTTACTACCTGTTTTCTCCTGAAACTGAAGTATAAAGATGTTTAAAAATCTCAATATTACTTTAATGTATTAATAAATTCTATTATTTTTGCGCGAAAAATTTTCTGAACAGCACAAAAAAGTATCAAATTGAAGAATATTGACTGGAAATACAAAAAGATTGCAATTAAAGTCGGGAGCAATGTGATCACCCAGGAGGACGGTTCGCTTAATGTGGGTCGGATGCTCAGGATAGTGGAGGACATTGCTGTTTTGTCAAAACAGGGTTTGGAGGTGATCCTGATTTCATCGGGGGCGGTAGCGGCAGGGAGAGGTTCGGTAGTTCCGGCAAAGAGGACCAATATTGTATCAGCCAAGCAGATATGGGCAGCCATAGGTCAGGTGAAACTGATGTCGACATACCAGTTCCTGTTCGAAAAATACAATATTATTGCAGGTCAGGTACTTGCAACCAAGGAAGGCTTCAGCGACAGGCGTCATTATCTCAATATGAAGAACTGCATTTCAGCGATGATCGAGAATAAGGTTTTGCCAGTTGTTAATGAGAACGATACAGTTGCAATTAATGAGCTGATGTTCACTGACAATGACGAGCTGTCGGGCATGATGGCTTCCATGATGGACAGTCAGGCATTGTTTCTTCTGTCGAATGTGGACGGTATTTACAACGGGGTTCCCGGTTCGGATGGGGTGGAAATAATAAAAGAAATTTGTGGTGATTCAGTAAATCCGGAGCAGTATATTACATCTTCAAAATCGGGATTTGGACGAGGCGGTATGCTGACCAAATATACCACTGCACGGAAAATTGCCTCCGAAGGAGTTGATGTATTCATAGCCAACGGCAACCGCGATTCCATCGTCCTCGATATTTTGAGGGGTAAAGAAGTTCCCTTTACACAACTCCGCGGATGCAACGGCCGGCCGAAGAGTGTCAAGAAATGGCTTTATCATTCAGATACATTCGCCAAGGGGGCGGTTGTTGTGAACAGGGGAGCCAAGGATGCTCTTCTTGCCGACAGGGCTTCGAGCCTGCTGATGGTAGGTATAACAGGAGTTGAAGGTTATTTTGAGAAAGGTGACATTATAAGGATACTTGATGAGGAGGGTAATAATATCGGTTTGGGGAAATCAGCCTATGACTCGAGGAAGGCGGAGCAGAGCATTGGGGTTAAACTTCCCAGACCCTTCATACATTACCATTATCTTGTTCTGAACGATGAACTGAGGAATGGATTTGGCACCTGAGTATTTTGAATTGTATTATGACCAGTCTGGAGAAAATTCTTATTAATGCATCAGCGGCGAGAAGATCGCTGAATGACACCGGGACGGAAACCATCGACATGATTCTGGAGAGACTGTCTGAAGAAGCTCTCAGCAGGATGGAATTTATTCTCTCTGAAAATGACCGTGACCTGGCCCTGATGGATAAGAGCAATCCATTGTATGACCGGCTAATGCTGACTGAGGAAAGGATCTGGTCCATCTCATCCGACATAATGAAGGTCTCGGAAATGGAATCTCCACTCGGACAGATCCTGTCTGAATATGAAAGATCAGATGGAATGAAGGTCTCGAGAATTTCAGTTCCTTTCGGTGTTATCGGGATCATTTATGAAGCAAGGCCTAATGTAACCTTTGATGTCTTTTCACTTTGTCTCAAATCGGGCAATGTATGTATCCTTAAAGGAGGGAGCGATGCCATCAATTCAAACATGGCAATAACCAGTATCATCAAGGATGTACTTAAAGAATTCAATGTCAATCCGGATGTTCTGACTCTGCTTCCTCCGGGGCGGGATGAGACCACCATGCTTCTGAAAGCAAGGCAGTATGTTGATCTTATCATTCCAAGGGGAAGCCGGAACCTGATTGATTTCGTCAGGGAGAACTCTGAAATTCCGGTGATCGAAACCGGTGCAGGCATCTGTCACACCTATTTTGACGAATATGGCGACCGGGACAAGGGGCGCAGGATAATCCACAATGCAAAGACCAGAAGGGTGAGTGTATGTAATGCCCTTGACTGTCTTATCGTGCATGAGAGCCGGCTGGCTGACCTGCCATACCTGACAGGCCTGTGCGGAGGCTCCGGAGTTGAAATCCTGGCCGATAACAAGTCCTATGAGGCATTGAAGGGTGATTACCCTTCGGATCTGCTCAGGTATGCAACAGAAGAATCATTCGGCATCGAGTTCCTTTCACTCAGGATGGCGGTGAAGACAGTTTCGAACATGGAGGATGCGCTGGAGCATATTGAAAAATATAGTTCGAGGCACAGTGAAGCTATAATTTCGGAAGACAGTGAACGAATAGCACTGTTTTTCAAACATGTTGATGCTTCATCTGTTTATTCTAATGCATCCACTGCTTTTACCGACGGAGGTGAATTCGGTCTGGGTGCAGAAATAGGCATTTCGACACAGAAGCTTCATGCACGTGGTCCTATGGCTCTACGGGAGCTGACTACCTACAAGTGGATCATCGAGGGTAACGGGCATGTGAGAAAAAATTAAAAACCAGATTTTAGAAATATGATCCTTGATATCGACATAATCAGAACCTTTTACCGGACACTTCCCGCCAGGATGGAAGAGATCAGGAAGACGGCCGGCCGGCCCCTTACACTTACCGAAAAGATACTGTTCAATCACCAGGTCGACCGGTCACAGATCGCCGCACTGAAAAGAAAGTCTGATTATGCTGTTTTTCGTCCCGACAGGGTTGCCATGCAGGACGCCACAGCCCAAATGGCCCTGTTGCAGTTTATGGTTACAGGGAAGGACCAGTCGGAGGTTCCGGCATCGGTTCATTGCGATCATCTTATTAAGGGAAAGCTTGGCGCTGACGAGGATCTGAGTACAGCTCTGGGTATGAACAGGGAAGTGTATGATTTTCTCAGATCTGTTTCGGGTAAGTACAATATCGGTTTCTGGGATCCGGGTGCCGGAATAATTCACCAGGTTGTGCTTGAGAATTACGCATTTCCAGGGGGCATGATGATTGGCACCGATTCTCACACGCCTACGGCCGGAGGTCTTGGGATGATAGCCCCGGGAGTCGGAGGGGCGGATGCCGTTGATGTCATGACGGGAATGGGATGGGAGCTGAGACTTCCCGGGATAATAGGAGTGAAGCTAACAGGCAGGCTTAACGGGTGGACCTCGGCCAAGGATGTTATTCTACGTCTGACGGGCATGCTGACGGTCAAAGGCGGAACCGGTTCGGTGATAGAATATTTCGGAGAGGGTGCGGCTTCATTGTCGTGCACCGGTAAGTCAACAATATGCAACATGGGAGCCGAAACGGGGGCGACCTGCTCTGTTTTCGGTCTGGATGAACCGATGATCGACTACCTTGTTTCTACCGGAAGGGAAGAGGTTGCTGAACTGGCTCGGGAAAACCGGGTTCACCTGACAGCCGATCCGGAAGTATATAATGATCCGGGCAGGTATTTCGATCAGGTATATGAGATTGATCTTTCGGCTCTTGAGCCCTATATAAATGGTCCCTTCACTCCCGATCGTGCTATTCCGGTATCCAGAATGAAGGAAGAGGCAGTAAAGCATGGATGGCCGCTTAAATTAAGTGCCGGACTAATTGGTTCGTGCACCAATTCGTCGTTTGAGGATCTGTCGAGGGCAGCTTCGGTGATAAAACATGCGCTTCAGAATAACCTTACAGTCAAAACTGAATTCATAATTATTCCCGGATCGGAGAGTATCAGGAAAATTTCGGAAGAGGCAGGGCTGATGGATATTTTCAGGAAAGCCGGAGCAAAGCTTTTTGCTAATGCCTGCGGACCTTGCATTGGGCAGTGGGACAGGGGTGAAAAGAAAGGTCCCAATTCGATAATCCATTCCTTTAACAGGAATTTTGCCAGCCGGGCTGATGGGAATCCCCAGACCCATGCATTTGTCGCATCGCCTGAAATAGTTGCAGCTATGTCGGTTGCTGGCAACCTGATGTTTAATCCCTTGACGGATTTGGTATTAAGCAAGGACAGGATGCTTGTCAGTCTGCCTGAACCTTCAGGAGAGGTACTTCCCCCGGTGGTCCCGTCAGGACCGCCTTCCGGATACAGAACGCCTCCGGCTGACAGAAGGAATCTTGATGTACGGATCGATCCCGGATCTGAAAGGCTTCAGATTCTGAAACCTTTTAAAGTTTTTGATGAGAATGATTATCAGAATATGCCTCTGCTGATCAAGGTCAAAGGCAAATGCACCACCGACCATATTTCTATGGCAGGCCCCTGGCTGAAATACCGGGGTCATCTGGAGAATATCTCAGGCAATTACATGACCGGCGCGGTTAATGCTTTCAGCAACGAGGTTAATTCGGTTTTGAACATTTTCACCGGGGAATACGGACCTGTGCCCGAAGTGGCGGGTAGTTACCGCGACAACGGCTTAGGCATGGTTGTGGCCGGCGAGGATAATTTCGGAGAAGGCTCGTCGCGTGAGCATGCTGCCATGGAGCCCAGATTCTTCGGTGTCAGAGTCATCATTGTAAAGTCGTTTGCACGCATCCATGAGACAAACCTCAAGAAGCAGGGGGTGCTGACACTCACCTTCGCCAGTCACTCTGATTATGACAGGATCCGTGAATATGACTGGTTCAGCGTGCAGGGATTCGATGAGTTCGCTCCGGGGAGCAGGTTCCGGCTTGATGTACATCATTCGGATGAAACAGTTGAACACATTGAAGCACTCCACTCATACAATGAAAACCAGATAGCATGGTTCAGGGCGGGAAGCGCTTTGAACCTGATAAGAAAATCAAATAAATAATTCTATGAAGCCTCAGAAAATAAGACTTGTAGACGGCAAACCGGAGGTTCCTGATAATCCTGTAATTCCCTTTATTGAGGGAGACGGAACCGGGCCTGACATATGGAATGCTTCGGTGCGGGTTTTTGATGCTGCCGTTACTAAAGCCTATAATGGACGCAGAAAGATTGAATGGAAGGAGGTCCTTGCAGGGGAGAAGGCTTTCAATCTGACAGGTCAGTGGCTGCCTGCGGAAACACTTGATAGTTTCAGGGAGTATATGGTCGGGATCAAAGGACCGCTCACCACTCCGGTTGGAGGCGGTATGCGTTCTCTTAACGTGGCACTCAGGCAGGAACTCGATTTGTACGTCTGTTATCGTCCGGTAAGGTATTTCAAAGGAGTTCCGAGCCCGGTAAAGAATCCCGAAAAGGTGGATATGCATATTTTCAGGGAAAACTCGGAGGACATCTACGCGGGCATCGAATATATGAATGGTGATGAGAAGACTGAGCGACTCAGGAGGTTTTTGATAGATGAACTGGGTGTAAGGTCCATCCGATTTCCGGAAACATCATCCATTGGCATCAAGCCCGTTTCGCTTGAGGGAACGGAGCGTCTTGTGAGGCAGGCGCTAAGGTTTGCTGTTGAAAGGAAGCTTCCCTCGGTTACAATTGTACACAAGGGAAACATAATGAAATATACCGAAGGGTCATTCATGAAGTGGGGTTATGCACTGGCTGAAAGGGAGTTCGGTGATTATGTATTCACCTGGAACCAGTATAGGGCTGTTTCGGAAAAGGAGGGAGAAGATAAAGCAAATGAACTTATGGCAGAAGCAGAATCGAAAGGGAAAATCATAATCAAGGATATAATAGCTGATGCATTTCTTCAGCAGATACTTACCAGGCCATCTGAATACTCGGTCATTGCCACGTTGAACCTCAACGGGGATTATATATCCGATGCACTGGCTGCGATAGTCGGGGGAATAGGCATTGCTCCGGGAGGGAACATCAATTACGAAACCGGTCATGCAGTTTTTGAAGCAACTCACGGGACCGCCCCGAAATATGCCGGCCAGGATAAGGTCAATCCGGGATCGGTGATCCTGTCGGGTGCCCTTATGTTCGATTATCTCGGCTGGAGTGAAGCATCTGATTGTATCTATAAAGGTCTGGAAAATACCATCCTGGAAAGGAAGGTTACCTACGATTTTCATCGCCAGATGGACGATGCCCATCTCCTGAAGACATCTGAATTCGGTGATGCATTGATTGACAATATTAACACATAATCAAATAAGCCGGTAATAATGGAAGAGAACCACATCATTTCAAAGCTGGAAAAACCCGTAAAAAGATCCTGCGACATCGACAGCTCAGAGTATGAGAAATATGATGTCAAAAGGGGTTTGCGAAATGCCGACGGAACTGGTGTTCTGGTAGGTCTGACGAACATAGGTGATGTAGTCGGTTACAGGAAAGAGGAAGGGGAAGTCATTCCCATGCCTGGAAAGTTATATTACAGAGGAATTGATCTGGAAGATATCACTGACGGATTTCAGAAGGAAGCCAGGCACGGGTTTGATGAGACGGTATTTCTTCTTCTTACCGGTTATCTGCCATCGTCTGACGAACTAAAGGAGTTCACAGCGTATATGGCATCACTGAGGGCTCTTCCTGACGATTTTGTAAAAGACATGATACTCTCGATGAAGGGAAAGGATGTTTTGAATATCCTGGCCCGATCGGTTCTGGGACTCTATATACTCGATGATAAGCCTGACGACATTTCTCTAAACAACATGATAAGGCAATCATTGAATATAATTGCCAAATTTCCCACAATAGTTGCCTATTCTTATCAGGCGCTCAGGCACCTTTACAAGGGAAAGACGCTGTCGATACGTCATCCTAAACCGGGGCTCACCACTGCACAGAACTTCCTGCACCTTATCAAAGGCAGCAGCAGGGGGTATACGAAACTTGAGGCTGATCTTCTTGATCTGATGTTTGTGCTTCACGCCGAACACGGAGGCGGAAACAACTCTACATTCACCATGAGAGTTACGAGTTCGTCGGAGACGGATATCTACTCGTCGGTTACATCGGCTATAGGATCGCTGAAAGGGCCTTTGCACGGCGGGGCCAATGTGAGGGTTCTCGATATGATGGAGAATATAAAAGAGAATGTCAAGGATTGGAAAGATGAAGAGGAGGTGGAGAATTATCTTCTGAAGATATTAAATAAGCAGGCGAATGATTTTTCAGGGAAGATATATGGAGTCGGTCATGCTGTATATACTCTTTCCGATCCGAGAGCAATAATACTTAAGAAAAAGGCAAGGGAACTGGCAATTGAAAAAGGGCGTCTTGAGGAGTTTGAGCTTTATTCGCTGGTGGAAAAAATCACTCCTGAGGTTTTCAGGGTGTTTAAGGGTGAGAAGACTGCCAAGACGCTATGTATCAATGTTGACTTTTATTCAGGCTTTGTCTATTCATGTCTCGAGATTTCGAAGGAGCTGTATACCCCGCTCTTTGCAGTAGCAAGGGTTTCGGGATGGTGTACACACAGGATCGAGGAGCTTACCTATTCAGCGAAAAGGATTATAAGGCCGGCATTCAAAAATGTCTACCAGAAGAGTGATTACATCCCTCTCAGCAGCAGAAATTCACCAGTGAAATAATTTTTTAAAGCAGCCTTTCAGTGGTTCAGCTATTGTTCAAAGCTGAATTTGTGGGTTTCATTCTTTTTTTCAGCTCCCCTGAAGATTGTAGCAGCAGTGACATACACCTTTGTACCTGCGGACTCGTTCCGCTTTTCGCCCTTGACAACCAGTTTAACTGTATGGTCCCCCGGCTGAAGGTTTACCGCATGCCAGATGCTTTCCGTATGCTGTTGTCCGGCATAATTATAATAAGTGTCGATAGTGCGGTGCAGCTCTCCGTCAAGGAAGACGTCCGCCCTGCCGCCGTCGCGATACCAGTTTCCTTCGAGTGAGATGCCTGTTCCGGAAAATTCAATAGTAAGTTCATCACCGGAGTTCCCGGATACCATCGCCTGGCCAGGCAGCTGATCACTCCCTCCTGATGTTGCCCCGTGAATTTCCCACTTCCCCTTGAATTTCCATTCCGTTTTGTCAAACACTGATATTTTTCTGTCGAAGACGAGATCAGGAAAGGATATTTCCACTTGCGGGGCAGATGGTTCTTCTATTTTTATAAGTATCCTGTTTCCGCTTGTCTTCCCTCCTGACCGGCCGATAAGGTCCAGGGCATATTTGTGTGAGGATTCGACTGCTGTGTTGAAAGTATAGGATGTATGGATGAAGATTGAATCGGCGATTGCCTTTATCCCATCCTGCATTTCGACCGGTAGTCCGCTGAATCCGTTTATGACACCCAGCACTGCCATCGCATTTGAGGGATTGCAGTCGGAATCCTGACCGCAGCGGGTTGATATCTCGAGTGTCCTGAGAGGATCCCCATCGCCGTACAGCAGTCCCATGACTATATATGCGCCGTTGAGCTTAGCATCGATATTGAAAGGAGATCCTGCGCCGCAAATATCGACATCGCCCCATTTTCCCTCAAGCTGCATCCAAGCAGCGCGCCAGTCGGAAGGATATTGTCTGTGGAGTACAATCACATCGCTGATTGCCTTGTGATAGTCGCTTTCAGGAGGTATGGAGAGAAGGGCTTTTTCGACTATAAGTCTGATGTCTGTTTCAAGGAATGCTTCCGAATAGAGGGCAGCAACGAAGATTCCACCATAGACACCATCGCCGTAATTCATAATTCGTCCAATCCTGTCGGCTATTTTCGAAGCAGTAGCGGGCATCCCCGGGCACATGAAGCCGATATAGTCCGATTCTATCTGAAAATCAATGTCATCGGCATGGATATTAAATTCAGGGCTTCCCGACAGGGGGGCAAAAATACTGTCGTGGTAGTTTTTTCTGGCCTGCATGTTGGCATGCCACAAAGGGAATCCTGCAAGTGCAAACATCTCCTGGAACTTTTTTGCAGGAGCATCCATGCCGTATTTGTCCATGGCCATTAGAAATGAGAGCTGGACGTAGATGTCATCCTGCCAGAGGCTTCCCCTTATATCGGATGGTTTCCATTTTATTGAATCCTCATAGGTGCGACCCTGAGCCCTGAACTCCGTAGGTGCTCCATAGGTGACACCTATCATTTTTCCTGCCCAGCCGCCGGCGATCTTGTCTTTAAGAACATCTGATTTTACCGGAGTTAAAT
>JAFGXK010000027.1 GCA_016936695.1 Bacteroidales bacterium
GTGTGCTCAACGGAGCGACAAATGCGCTTGTGTCGGATATAAGCGATTCTGAAAGAACGGCAAACATAAGCCTCCTGGGAGTATTCTTCGGGATAGGCGCACTTGGAATTCCTGTTCTGCTCGGCTCCGCAGGCGAAAAGGCAGGATTTGAAAAGATAGTCTCACTGGTCGGATTGATTTCACTTCTGAGTGCAATAATTTATGCACTGACAAAGTTTCCGCCGCCGAAAATAGTTCAGAAGATTCCTATATCGGGGATAAAGGATTTCTTCAGGGATGAAGTGTTATTGCTGATCGCTTTCTTCCTTTTTTTCCAGAGCAGTTTTGAAGGATTGATGAACAACTGGACGACAAGTTACCTGGCTGACCATCTTTCCTTGACGCAGGGTAAGGCACTTCTCGGTTTATCGTTGTTTGTGGGCGGAATGGTTTCGATGAGACTCGTGACAGGGATTCTGATCAGGAACATGGCACCGGCCAGGCTGCTGGCAATATCATTTATCCTGCTGATAACCGGTATTGTCATGGTTCAGTCAGGAAAAGATGCCATTATTGCACCGGCGGGATTCTTCCTTGTCGGAACCGGACTTGCAAACGGATTTCCTGTTATGCTCGGCCTGGCGGGAGAAAGGTATAAGCTTATTTCTGGAACGGCATTCAGTTTCGTACTTACGATTGCATTGCTGGGGAACATGATCATTAACTATCTGATGGGGATTATTTCCGAGAAAGCAGGGATAGGCAACCTGGTGCTTGTGATTTCGCTTGAGACTCTGATTATGATAATTCTTGGAATACTGATATTCAAAAACTATAGAAAGATAAGATCTTGAAACCGGTAAATTACTGGCTTAAAAAAAGAACGGGAAAGGTTGGATGAGACACTTGCCGAATACAAAAGACGAATTGCTGGGGTATCAATCCCGGATTACTGACTGGAAGGAATCTTTGCCTGGTGAATTACAGTCTGGGGGAATGGTATTTCTATTCCTTCCCTGTCGAAGGCGATTTTAAGCCTTTTCCTCAGTTCTCCGGCAATTTCCCATTGCTTCAGGGGTTTGGTGTCGCCCAGGATCTTAACCACTATTGCCGAATCGGCAAATTCCTCGACCCTAAGGAATTTAGGAGGAGAGATAATAAACTCCTTAAATACCGGATCTTCAGCCAGCTCAGTTCCGGTTCTGTCAATTACTTTAATAAGATGATCAAGATCTGTATCGTAAGCAATGCCAATTTCGATATTCACCCTTGCAAAATCCTTTGAAAGATTTGAAACAAGAACAATTGAGCCGTGGTTTATATGGTGAACAGTACCGTCAAGATCCCTTAAGGTGGTTTTTCGTAAGGTTATATCCTGAACAACACCGCTTGTGCCGTCAATGTTTACTATATCCCCTATGCGGTACTGATTTTCAAGTATCATAAACAATCCAGTGATAACATCCTTTATAAGATACTGTCCTCCGAATCCGACAGCCACTCCTACAATACCAGCACCAGCAAGGATGGGTCCTATTTTAAGTCCGAATTCCTGCATGATCATGAGTAAGGCAAGAACGATAAGGATCACCCTCAGGGCACCCCTGAAAATGTGGATCAGAGTGTCCTCTCTTTTCAGTTCCGATTCAACCGACATGTTTTCGTCCCTTACCACAGCAATCCTTACTGTTCTGACTATGATCCTGCCAATTATTACATTAAGCAGGTAAGCCAGAAATGCAATGAACAATATTTTAACCCCGTGATTAAGAAGCCAGGGACCAATGTTATCAACCCATTTGCTAATATTCTCCTGCATCTCTATATACAATTTTGTTTAAAATAAATTGACCTGCAAGATAGCAAAAATCCTCCAGAAGCTCCAGATTCCGGAAGAACTCCTAAATTTGTGGCTGGCCTGAAATACCAGTAATAACCTTATATTCGCGCTTATGGATTTATGTTTCAGAGGACAGGATTAGTCTGTATTAAACATTTTAATTTATGAGTAAAACCGATCTGATACGGAAATTTCTCCAGTTTACCAATCTCGAAGGTGAGCTTGATGATTACGAAAAGATACACAATACTATTGAAGCGGAAATGATATTCAAGGGGACTAACCTCTGGATTCTCGTATTTGCAATAATAGTAGCTTCGGTGGGTCTGAATATGAACTCAACCGCCGTGATAATAGGAGCGATGCTAATCTCTCCCCTGATGGGACCGATAAACGGGATGGGTTACAGTATTGCGACCTATAATTTCCCTCTTTTCCGCAAGGCTCTCAAGAATTTTTCATTTGCGGTGGGAGCGGGTCTTGTGGCATCCACTGCCTATTTTGCAATGAGTCCTATTTCGACTGCTCATTCCGAACTTCTCGCCAGAACAAGCCCAACCATTTATGATGTTATGATTGCTCTCTTCGGAGGTCTGGCCGGGATAGTTGCAATAAGCAGCAGGCAGAAGGGTAATGTCATTCCCGGGGTGGCAATTGCAACAGCGCTTATGCCCCCTCTCTGTACATCGGGATATGGTCTCGCGACCGGACAGTTTGAATATTTTTTCGGAGCCCTTTATTTGTTTACCATCAACACAGTCTTCATTGCCATCTCTTCGGTGGTGGTTTCGCAAATACTGAAATTCCCGATCACCACACTGGTCGACAGTGCCCAGAAAAAAAGGGTGAACAGGTGGATATCATTCGTTATATCTCTTGTCCTGATTCCAAGTATCTTTTTTGGATACAAGCTGGTACAGAAGGAAAGATTCAATGAGAATGCTTCAAAATATATAAACAACATAGGATTTGTGGAAGGCAACTATCTTATGAAGCATGAGATAAATCCGGTCACAAGGACGATCACTCTCGTTTACGGGGGCACACAGCTGACTGAAGAACAAAAAACCGGTATACAGGCCAGGGCTGTTGATTTTTCGCTGGCAGATGCCTCCATCGAATTCACTCAGGGCCTGACATTCGATCATATTACAGGCCGGAATGAGGAAATGAACAATCTTCGTTCAGAGGTGGTGCGTCTTCAGGGCGAATTGCAGAACAGGCAAAGGGAAATTGAGAAAATTACTGCAATTAATAATACGGGGCAGGAGATCCTGAATGAAATCAGGACACTCTATCCGGATATTGTGAGTTGTACCTTTGGCAATTCACTCCTGTTTCAGGGAGGAACAACCAGGCCGGAGAATGAGTATGTTGTAATTCTTACGGTTGATAACAGGAACCTCACTGCAGAGGAAAGGGAAAAGGTCGCCGGCTGGTTACGTACACGTCTGAAAAGTGACAGGATAAGGCTCTTTTTTGAGACCGCCGGTAAGTGAGGATTTTCAGTTTCTTCTCCTCTTCAGAAAACTGAACAGTAACAAGTAGATGATAAAGGGCAGAAAAGGATTGGCGATGGTAACCGCCATGAACCCGGTGCCATAAATAAACAGGATAGCAAATGCAATAATTGCGCTGTTGACTATCAGTGCTATTTTAACCGCTTTTTGTCTGGCAGCTTTCAACAGTTCGTTTTCGTCCTTTTCCTCTGACATCGTCAGAATAAAAAGACCTGAAAAAAGAAATATCATGGTGAGCTCATCCGCAACGTTGGTACTGAATGTTGTGAACAGCTTTGTCTCCATGAAAGACGAGACAACGGCAAAAACAGGCAATTCAAACCTTAAGTTTATGCTGAAATAAAGGATTGAGAATATCAGGCCGGTAATCAGCAGGATCAGTCCAGGTATCTTGAACTTGTTTGAGAAAAGCATTGTTTCATATTTTTGCTGTCACCGCCTGGCAATTTTATCATTACCCCAGAACATTAATCTGGTAAGAAGGCCGAACCTTCTTCTTTCATTTGCAGGCATCTTCTCATACAGATCTTCTGCGACAGTTTTCCATTGTTCTGCGATCGGCTTTGTTTTTGCTACCAGTTCAGCAGGGCTTTCAGGATAATTCAGGTGTGTCGACTTTACATTATCGACTTCTGTGATTTCAAGCAGCGCTTCCGGTACGTCAAAAAACGGACATGGACGCAGGAAGTTGTCGGAAAAAGGTTTATGCTTTCTGAAGTTTCTGAAAAATGGCGACCGAAGGGCTTCCACAAGCGACATGTCGTGGATATTGACGTCGGAATAATGGCAGAATGCACAGGGCTCAAGATCGCCGTTTGAGTTGATATGCGCAAAATCGTTGCTGGCTGCCACACACCCTATTGATTTGTGCCCGGAGTTGGGGAAATCGATAATGGTGAATTTCTTCCTTCTCTGGTAATCCTCGATCTTCTCCTTTACATAAGCCCTTTGTCCGGCCGTGCAGCAGAGTGACGTATCTGCATCACTTCCAATCGGAAGGTAAGTGAACATCCAGCCGAACCAGGCTCCCTTTTCAATAAGGAAATTGAGGAATTCATCGCTTGTAACAGTCAGATAGTTCTTTGAATGGTAACAAATTGAAAATCCAAAACCAATATCCCTCTGCCTGAGAATGTCCATTGCGGCAATTACCTTTTCGTAAGTGCCTTCTCCCCGTCTCATGTCAGTTTCATCCCTGTAGCCTTCAATGCTGATATAAACATTCAGGTTTCCAAGCTGAACCATCTCATCTGCAAAGGTTTCATCAACAAGGGTGCCATTTGTGAACAGGCCAAAAGTAAGTCCCGAATGTTTACGGCAGAGTTTCAGTATATCATTTTTTCTCATCATTGGTTCTCCGCCTGTCATCAGTATCTCTAACACCCCCGCTTTCTTTGCCTCTGTAAGGATTTCATCGAGCTTTTCGTACGACAGATTCGTGTTCTTGCTGTAATCGGCAGCCCAGCATCCCTTGCATTTGAGATTGCATGCACTTGTAGGATCGATCATCAGCAGACGGGGCAGAACCGTTTTATATTTCCTGTTCAGGTAAAGTCTCTTCGGGATATAAAACAGTCCGTCGATCGTAAGGAAATCGAAAAGGTTCTTAACCTCAAAATAGCGGTAAAGCCTGTAGATGAAATTTTTATGATGAGGATATTCGGGTATCTCCTTTTTTACTCCCCCGATATACAGATACTTCATTGAATATTCAATTTGTTACCAATCACACTGAAACGGGTTTTCAGTCATTCTCGGTGCTGGAATAAACCGGGAATTTTGCAGTTGAATTGTCATCGAACGTGAATTCGATACCTACCAGGCCAAAACGGTGATTTGCATAGTAAATGGTCTTCTTAACTCCGAATTTGTTTGTATTCTCTTCAATCTGCATCACCTTTATATCCATTCCACCCCAATAGTAGTCATTATCGGTCGATTTGGCGGTTACTGTCCTGGTTTTGCCTCCGTTGATTGTATAAGTATCTCCCACGTTTGAATCATACTTTACTATGATGCCTGGTTCCAGGCCGTTGACGCTTTCGATACCTTCTGAAGTGATCCGGAATTCAATATCTGTGATGGTTACATTGTCCCCGTTTACCGTTGTCTGGGGGTGATTTAAGAGAATATTCTTGATTGTGTTGTTTGTAATTTCCGCAGTGCCTGAAAATGATGAAACACCGTCTTCAAGGGTAACTACTTCAGCCGCTATTGAACTTACCCCGGCTATTGATCCCCATGATGATGATATTGTTTCACCAACTTCACCCATTGGAGATTGCATGCCGCCCAGTGTGTCGATCTTATCTTTCTTGCAGGCTGTAAAGATAACTGAAATTGCCAGAACGGAAAAAAAGAGTTTTTTCTTCATAAGTAACGGTTTTTAAGGTTAAGGGTCATGGCTCAAAAATATTTTTAATAACAATAACTCTAAAGCATTTTTTGACAAACCGTATGTATTTTATGATTGTTTAACAAAAGACTGACAACTGTCCCGGGGGATCCCCGTGCATTTATTGTCATTCTGTGTGTTGTAAAATGCTCTGCTTTAGTGGAATTTACCAGCCAGGGACAAAATTCAGTCCGAACTGGATATTTTTAAACCCGCCGTTCTGAAGCGGGACGGCAACATAGGGTTCAAGGATCAAATAACCCAGTAGGTTTACCCTGACGGATGCTCCCGTGCTGATCAGAGGTGAGGTCTCCGGCTTTTCTGTCACGGGTTCGGGCACAAGGCTCATGTTCACCCTTTCAGGCCTCAGGTTCATCGTCACATCAGTGCCATCGCTCCATGCCAGACCGGCATCAACGAAGAGGTTTATATCTGTAAGGAAATACTTCGACTTAATAAGGGCGAGCCGTTCAGGTCCTGTGAAGGGGATTCTCAGCTCGGCGTTTCCAACCACTATCCTTGTCCCCGTCAGCCATGATACGTCGAATCTGTTCTGTTCGGCCTCGGACCGGTTGTATCTTACATTTTCGTAACCCCTTACCAGCCATGGATAACCGAGGTAGAATGGGGTAATCACTCCATCTTCTGCTTCCTTTCCGTACATGCCGTAATTGTATAGCCTTACAGCAAAGGTTACAGGCCTGGCATAGAAATACCTCCTGTAGTCGACCAGTGTTGTCAGTATGTTTGCTGCGCCGAAGTATTTTTCGACCTCCAGTCGCGCCCGGTGTCCCTGCATCGGTGCGGTCATGCCGAAATATGAATTGTCTTCAACATAAGCCAGGGATACCTGCTGAAAGTTATCGCCCTTCGGCACGTCGAGTTTCTCCTTATTCCCGCCGATTGGGATCTCCTCCATGGTATAATAGTAATTGTATCTGTCGAACCTGTAATAATACCATGATGAGGAAGCCTGCGATTCAAACCTTCGGGTCTGCGACAGGGGCAGGGAAGCGAATAATGAAACATTATCCTCAAACATCCTGATGTAATCAACCATGAAATTATAAACCGGAAGTTCAGTGTCATCATATGTAATTGTATCGAGGACGAGATTCATCCCGCCGGTGAGGTATGGTATGTGGGAAAAGGCTCCGCCCCATTTGACCTTCCCTTTCTGGTTGACAAAAGCTGCCTGTCCGCCAAAATCATAAATCTCTCCGTTAAGGTTGAGCGAAGTGTAAAGCTGGTTATTACCGACCATGTCGCTGAAGATTGCATTAATACTTCCCTGCATTCCGTTTCTGTACATACCGGTCGATACTCCTATGCTTCCGCTGTTGGAGATGTAGTCGAGTTTGAATTTCGACTTGTATGGTACTGTATTTATTGATTCCGCCTTCAGCTGAGGCATCTCAGCCCTGCTGCTTAGTGCTTTATCCACTATGTTCAGGGCAGCATGGTTCAGGGGAGGAAGGGTAGCTGCGCTCATGTCAAATAAGTTCCGGTCGACTTCAGTTCTTTTGAACTGGCTTTCTTCAGCAGTCCATATCTCATAATCGTTTCTTCGGTAGTAGTTATAGGCTATCAGCCTTGCTCCCGAGGGAACGCTGATAGCCGGGGAGAAAGCCGTGATCCCGCTTATGCCGGTCGGGTAATCGGTGAGACGGTAAACGCATCCGGCTTCGAGTTCATATTTATAAAGATTTCTGAATCCGTCGGCATCCGAAAGGAAGAAGATACCTTTCCCGTCGGGGGAAAAAAATGGATTCAGGTTAAAGGCATCCCCGAACAGGTCAATAACTTCGGTGGTTTTCTTCCTGACATCCAGGATCGCTATATCGAAACTGAATTTCTTTTTCCCGGTAACCTCATTAATCCTCTCCTGCGAATAAACTATGTAATTCCCGTCGGGTGACCATGCCGGATGAATATTGGAGGTGAAATCAGTGGTAAGCTTATCCGTTTCGAATGTATTAATGTTGAAGAGATACAGGTCGCTGATTCCATCCACCTGACCGGTAATAACGATTTTTTCGCCGTCGGGCGACCACGACGGATTGGAAAAGGACTGAACCCCTGGTATCCGGTATTCCTTTGTTATCTGCGATTTTGCCACATCGAGAATTGCCAGTTTATTTATTCCCTTGCTGAAAATTACAAATGCAAACTTCTTTCCGTCGGGCGACCATGTCCCTGACGATTCTATAAAGTTGAAATCATCTATTTCGTGATCCCTGATAACGCTCGAGAGCTTTTTTATAATTTTTCCGGTGCTTGCATCGGCGAGAAAAAGATCGAGGGTGAAAAGGTCCTTCTCCGAGAAGAAAGCCAGGTATTTCCCGTCGGGACTTATTGAAGGGGAAATGTTCGTCTCGCCGGCAGTTGCCTTTGAAACTACCATTCTTCCTGCAAGGCTGTCGCTCTTGCCCTCTAGATATTTCTTATAGTGCTCCTCAGTGGCCAGCTTCCATAATGCCGACAGTGTACTTTCTTCGTGTCCAAGTATTTCCTCTGCTGCATCAGAGAATCCAAGTTCCGCGGTTTTTTCAAGCAGGGGTACGATTATTGTGTCGCCCCAGGTCTTTCCGGCCATAGCCCAGAACGACTGGCCGTAGCGGTAGGGGAAGTATCTCGAATCGGTCGAAAGCTGCTTAAGTGTGGGGAAATCGTTGCTCAGAAGGGCGTCCCTCATCCACATCGAGGTGTGTGGATCGACGCTGCCGATCGAGAGATATTCAGCCATTCCTTCTATCATCCAGAGTGGTACGTTGTTAAGCGAAAGCCTCTTCATCGTATCCGGATTGAGGAACATATTGTACTGGAAGGCATGGACAAGTTCATGGCCAAGGGTATGGTCGGTCTGGGCCAGCGACGATGCGACAGGCATTATTACCCTGTTCTTAAGGCTTTCAGTAACCCCTCCGGTGCCTGTCCCGATCAGACTGCTTATCGTATTTGTCTGTTGAAAATCGGCATGGGTGGTGTAGAAGATTACAGGATTCCTTGTAAGGAAGGTGTCCCTGAAGATCGCATGGTGCATGTTGTACCAGTTCTCACTCCAGTTAGAGATTGATTTTATAAGCGAATCATTCTTCATGTAATGGTAA
>JAFGXK010000028.1 GCA_016936695.1 Bacteroidales bacterium
AGGTTTCCAGTTATCCGAATCCGGTTATTTCCTTCCACAACTCAGAAAACCGTTTTATAAAGATGGCTTCTCCCAATCCGGAAAGAATGCAGGCCTCATGGGATCCCACCTTCCTACCAGCCGGTCAAACGAAGGATGCGGCAGTGTCTTTTTGAAGATTTTATAATAATAGAGCTCTTCAACTGAAGATAGCAGGGGATTTCCCTCCTGCCTATTGAATGTTGCAAGTTCTTCTTCCGAGATGACCTTTTCAGCCTGCTGGCGCATGATATAAGCCACTCCGGACCCCTGTGCAAAAAAACGTTTTGTCTGATAAATGATATGTTCAGGAAGACACCCCTCGAATGCCTGGCGCACAATCCACTTCCCTGTCTGTTCTTCACCAAAAACCTTATGTTCAAGAGGGATCTTCAATGCAAAATCCATTACCTTTGAATCAAGAAAAGGTGTTCTGCTTTCATATGAGTTGGCGGCATTAAGTCTGTCCAGCCTCTGCAAAGCAGTGTTGTGGGCAACATTAATGAGGTTGTCAATAATACTGGCAAGTTCTTCGGGGTTGTCTGCCTTTTTGTACTGCCCGTCATATCCGGCAAAGAATTCGTCTGCCCCTTCTCCGGTAAGAACACATCTTGCCTTGCCGTTTATGAAGCGTCCGGCCAGAAAGTTGGCGATTGCCCCGTGAACACAGCTTTCCTCATACATTTCCTGGTGGTGAATAGCAAGGGGCATTATGTCGTTAATTTCTTTTTCACCGAACATCAGGATGTGATGTTTTACCCCCAGATAATCAGTAACGTCTTTTGCAAGAGGAAGATCCTGCCCGCCTTCCATACTGACGGTAAAACATTCGATATCCGGCTTTATCTCGTGGGCCATCCAGGCGATAAGACTGCTGTCAAGTCCTCCGCTCAGCAGAACTCCAGTTACAGCATTGTCTTTCATCCGTTTTTCAGTCGCTTCCATGAGAAGTTCCCTGACGACTTTCCCGGCCTGGTCAAAATCCTCGAATTCAGGGGTATCAACTGCTGTATTATTATATTTTCTGAAGCCCAGTTCCCGGGAGTAAACATAACCAGGAGGAAATTCTTTTACATTATAGCTAATATCGACAAGGGCCTTGGCCTCGGATGCGAAACACAAATTTCCATCGCGATCATGTCCGTAATACAGTGGCTTGATGCCTGCCCAGTCGCGTGCAAGTATTAGTTTATTTCCGTCACATAAGGCGCAGGCAAAATCGCCGTCCACCTTTGAGGCAAAATCGTTGCCGTATAGCATATAGAGATCAAGCATCATGGATGCATCACTTTTATCTCCTTTTTGCTCGTTATAAATTCGTCCATCCAGAATTACAGCCCGAGAAGCATCAGAAGCATGGTGTGATCCCTTGTGACTGTTTCCTCCGACGTTCATTTCGCTGCATCCGAGATTAACGCCGTTGCTTTGGTGTTTCCATGTTTCATCGGGACCCCTGTATTTAATCCTTTCCAGCATCAAATCCAGGATATCTTTGTTATTACCTAAAACGCCGGCAATTCCTGCCATAACAAATAAAACCCTCCATTTCTCTTTTTAATCGCCTGTTATGCTGCTACGTAAGAATCAAGGACTCGAACCGCATTAAAACCGTCGGGACAGTAAGCATCCGCTTCAATTTCCCGGGCGAATTCTTCCGATACAGCGGCTCCGCCTATCAATACCTTAACGGATTCCCTGAGACCTGACATTTTCAGCGCTTCTATAATCTCTCCCATGACCAGCATAGTAGTGGTCAGGAGTGCCGAAAGACCAAGAAAGTCAGGTTTATTCTCACGAACGAAATCAATGATCTTTTCGGTGGGGACATCGATGCCGAGGTCAACCACTTCGTAGCCTGCTCCCTTAAGCAGGATGGCCACAATATTTTTCCCGATGTCGTGAATATCTCCCTTTACCGTAACGATGGCAAATTTGCCCTTGGCAGAAACATTTTGACCTTCGAGATAGGGTTTAAGTATATCCATGGCTTCGCTGACAGCTTCGGCAGACGCCAGCATATCAGGGACATAAAATTCTTTGGCATTAAATTTTTCTCCAACGATTTCCATCCCGGCAGTGAGACCTTCGGCAATGATATCCTTTACCGGGATCTTATTTTCCAGTGCCATCTGAGTCAGTTCGATTACACCGGGGCCGGTCAGTGTATCGTCTATGCCTTCGTCATCCTGAGACATTCGACCCTGAATTACATTTTCTCTCAGTTGCGCAATAATATCGTCCATAATAATCTCCCTTATTTATAGGTGTTAAGCCTTGGTAACAGGCCTGGTATTTCATTAAATATTCTTGATGTTTTTTCGCGGTCAATATGATTGACCGGTTTGGCTAGAAGTTCATTCATGCGTTCATAAGCAAGTTGAAAAACAGTGTCCTGTTCCCTGTCTCCTTCAAATGGATACATGGGGCACAAAAGTCCGCTTCTCATGACCTTGCGGATGTAGCTTATATAAAGCTTCTGTGGTGTTGAGAGCACTGTTCTTATCTGCTTGAGACTTTCTTCTATTTCGTCTTTATCGATCCTGGGAGATTTGAGAAAATATTTGATCATGGTGAAATGTGCATCATCAAGCACCGCCTGAAACGGAGAAAAAACAGCGTTGCAGTCAAGGAGCCCATATGCACAATGGAGAAACTGAGGACCGCTCATAGTCACCGTGATATTCGAAAAAAGGCGCTCAATTGATGACTGCTGCCCCGGAACCTTTGCATCGCTGACACCCGATGTTGAATAATTTGGTAGTCCATAAAAACGGGCCAGTTGAGTGCAGTCGATGGTGTACTGGCTGGTTTCAACAGCTCCATATGAATCCCCGAGTGTATCCAGGCGGGTTTTAACCGGAACGGTACCGTACAAGATAGGCGTGCCTTTGTTAATGAGTTGTCCCAGCGTTATTCCTGCAAGGACTTCCGCATTGATCTGGGCCAGAATGCCCGCTTCTTTAATAGGGGCGGTGCTTCCCGCCTGTGGTGAGGAGGATACTACCACGGGTAGGCCTCTCATACACATTTCCATAAAGGCCTCTGTTGTATCATTTACGAACTGGAGAGGACTTTTGATAAGGCAGCAGATAAAAGAGATAATTGG
>JAFGXK010000277.1 GCA_016936695.1 Bacteroidales bacterium
ATGCCAGACCTCCCCGTGTGAGGTCGCGCATGAAATGAACTTGCCTGCACCCTGTGAGAATGCTTTCCGTCAACCCGTTCAGCGTAGCACAGTCGGAAACAACTGAAGTGCTGAAGCTCATCTGGTTCCTGGCTCCCAGTACGGCAAGAGAATGGTTTCCGACAGGTCCGTTTATTATTAGCCTGTCACCAGGCATTATCTTCGTTCCCCTGCCGATATGCTCCCTCGACGGATGGAGGATACCGGTCCCGGATGTTGTGATGAACAGCTTGTCGCATTTTCCTTTTTCAACTACTTTGGTATCACCCGTAATTATCCTGACTCCTGCTTTTCCTGCTTCATCTGCCATGGATTCCACAATAGCTGAAAGATCCTTAAGGGGAAAGCCTTCTTCAATTATGAAGGAGGCTGAAAGCCACTTTGGGACGGCACCCGAAACCGCAAGGTCGTTCACTGTGCCGCATACGGCCAGCTTACCTATGTTTCCTCCCGGGAAGAAGAGGGGATCGACAACATAGGAATCAGTGGTAAATGCAATTGTTCCACCCCTTGTGTCGCAGACTGCTGAATCAGTAAGGGGTTCGGGTATTCCAAATCTTTTTTGAAAAACCTCCTTTATTAGCTGATGTGTCAGCAATCCTCCGCTGCCCTGGTTAAGTGTTATCAATTCATCCATTTCTTTTGTACCGGTACCACGTATTGCATGTGCCCTCATGCGAAACCATACAGGCTCCCACAGGATTATCAGGCATACACACAGTTGCAAACAGAGAACATGAGGAGGGTACCTCCCTCCCTCTCAGTATTTCGCCGCAAATGCATCTTTCATCATCTTCTTCCGGGGGAACGGAAGCCGAAAAAGCATGCTCAGCATCATACTCTTCATACTCCTTTCTGAGTCTTAGCCCGCTTCCCTTTATAACTCCGAATCCCCTCCAGTATGCATCACATGGTTCAAAGACCTCTGCCATTATTTTCTGCGCCAGAAGATTTCCCCCTTCTGACACAGCCCTGCTGTATTGAATCTCCACCCCTGGAGTCATATTGTTCTTCTGGCGGACAAGCATCAGTATCGACTGCATCAGATCGACAGGCTCGAACCCGGTAACCACACAGCCCAACCGGTATTTCAATGGAATAAAGCTGAAAATCCCTGATCCTGTTACCGCAGCTACATGACCGGGACAAATAAAACCATCGATATTCACTCCATCACTGATAACGGCCTCCATTGCAGGAGGCATCACCTTGTGTGCGTTGAGGATGAAGAAATTTCCTATTTTCTCGTCTGCAGCCTGTTTAATTGCGACGGCCGTTCCGGGAGCGGTGGTCTCAAAGCCTATCGCCAGAAAAACAACTTTTTTGTCAGGGTTTCTGCGAGCCGTTTCGAGAGCTTCGAGGGAGGAGAGCACAATCCGGATATCCGCTCCCTCCGATCTTCTTTTTTCCGGAGAAGAAAAAGATCCGGGCACTCTGATCAGGTCGCCGAAGGTTGATATGATAACGTCATCTTCCCCTGCAATCACTAAGGCTTTATCTATATAGCTCCTTCCTGTAACGCATACCGGGCAGCCGGGCCCTGAAATAAGGCTGATGCTCTCGGGCAGAAGGGCTCTGATCCCAAACCTGTGAATCGCATTTGTATGTCCTCCGCACACTTCCATGAAAGTGTATTCACCTCTGACAGAGCCTGAAATAAGCTCAGTCAGCTTTGATATAAGAGCCTTGTCACGGTATTCGTCTATATATTTCATCGGGTCGTGTTGAGGGAATCGTTCATCTCATCAATCAACCTGATCGTTTCCAGGGCTTCCTCCTCGCTGATCTTCTGGATTGCAAAACCTGCGTGAAGCAGAATGTAATCGCCCGGCCTGGCATCTTCTATCATCTGGATGCCAGCCTTAAAAACCGAACCTCCGGCGGAGACTTCCGCCATGCTGCCACTGATTGACAATATTTTCGCCGGTATACTAAGACACATTATTTTAGTCTTTTTGATGCAATTACCACTTGTCCAAGAGATACACCCCCGTCATTTGAAGGCACCCTGTTGTTTGTGTAAACGTTAAAACTCTTTTCCCGCAAGAGGTTACAGGCCTTTTCGAGAAGATACTTATTCTGGAAACAACCACCTGAAAGTACAACTTTTTTTATTGATGTATCCCTGCTCATCTGCTCAGCCACCTCAAGAATAACCATTGCAAGGGTGTTATGAAATTTTACGGGGATCACAGAAGTATTTCCTGATCTGATGTCGTCCAGGATTGATGTGAACATTTCCCTGAAAACAACCGGTCGACCTGCTGCAAAGGGATAATACTCATCTGCATTCTCATTTATGGCTGATTCCAGCCTTAGAGGAGCTTCAGAATCAAATGTTTCAACCGAGCATAATCCAAGCAGCGCCGATACTGCGTCAAACAACCGTCCTGCCCCTGAGGATAGCGGAGAATTTATATTTTTATCGAGCATCTCTGCCAGAAGCTCAAGCTTTTCACGTCCGGCCTGCTTAAAAACCTTCACTGACATGAAATCAAAGCTGCTTCCGAAATATTTGTACATGTATGAGAAAGCAGTTTTCCATGGTTCCCTGACTGCTGCATCACCTCCGGGCAGCGCTACAGGATCGAGATATGTGTAACGGGTGAAATCCATAAGGTCGGCAATAAGGAATTCTCCTCCCCATATTGTGCCGTCGGTGCCATATCCTGTGCCATCGAAGCTGATACCAATGACAGGTTCATCGAGTTTGTGTTCAGCCATACAGGAGGCTATATGGGCATGATGGTGCTGAATTCTGAACAGCGGGATCCTGAATTCCTGGCTCATTTCAATTGCCAGTCGTGTCGACAGGTAGTCGGGGTGCAGATCACAGGCAATTGCCTCCGGCGTGAACCGGAACAGCTGCGAGAATCTGGCAAGGGCTTCATTCATGAATTCATATGCAGCAAGATTCCTGATATCACCTATGTACTGGCTTAGAATTGCCTGTTTCCCCTTTCCAAGGCAGAAAGTGTTCTTCTGTTCGGCACCAAGTGCAAGAATATTTCCGGCATCCAGCTGCAGATCGACAGGGCGCGGTACATAGCCTCTCGACCTTCGTATCAGTGCGGTCTTGTTATCTATTATCCTTACCACTGAATCGTCGCAGCGGTTGATGATCTTCCTGTTATAGCATATTAATGCATCCGCTATCTTTCCCAGTTCTGCTTCAGCGGTAACATCATCAGTAATTATCGGCTCATCGGATATGTTCCCGCTTGTAAGTACAATTACCGGTGTCGCAAGCATCCTGAACAACTGATAATGGACAGGCATATACGGAAGCATGGCTCCTGTTGTGTTGAGTCCGTTACTGACCGAAGGAGCCAGCTGTTTCTTTTGCTTCAGGATCATGATCGGCCTTCGCCATGATGTCAGCTCAGCCGATTCTTCCCGGCCGGCATGACAATATTCCCTGAGGCTGTCATAGTTGCGGAACATTACAGCAAAAGGCCGGGCCTCTCTTTGTTTCTTCTTCCTGAGTGTCCTGACAGCATCTTCATTAAGGGCGTCACACAACAGGTGATATCCGCCTGTCCCTTTTATTGCTACTATCTTTCCGGCCTGTACCAGAGCTGCTGTTTCACGAAGTATGGATTTAAGATCATAAAGGATCTTAACACCATCACTGTATGTGTACCGGGGTCCGCACAAATCACATGCCACAGGCTGGGCATGAAACCTTCTGTCGGAGATATCATTGTATTCACTCTGGCAGCCGGGACACATCCTGAAAGGCTTCATGGAGGTATGTGAACGATCATACGGGAGTGATTCAATTATTGAAAAGCGGGGACCACAATTGGTGCAGTTGATGAAAGGATAGTCCATCCTGCGCGGATCATGGTCCATTTCGCTCAGACAATCGGGGCAGACAGCGATATCAGGACTCACCTCGGTGATCTGATCATCAATATTTAAACTCAGGGTAATACTGAACGAATCAAATTCCTGCAGCAGTCTGGGGTAGACCTCAATGGATTTGATATCGGCAGCAGGCGGTGCATGCGAAAGGAGGTCGTTCCTAAAATCTCCCACTTTCGCCGGATCTCCCTGGACGATCACTGCAACACCGTCGGTACGGTTATTAACTTCACCCTTAAGTCCGTGTCTTGCAGCTGTTCTGTACACGAAGGGGCGAAAACCCACACCCTGCACAAGCCCTCTTATCAATATTTCGTACCCTTGTATAATTGTTCCAGGTTTTTTGCACTGTCAGATTTCATCTGATTATGAACATAATAAATAACACTCTCGAGCTCATCGCACAAATTCACATTATTTACAATGACGTCTGCCGGTGTCTTGAGCAGCACAGGAGCAAAATTGATAATACCCTTTATCCCTGTCTTTATCAGGTCATCTGCAATCTCCTGGGCTGCTATCTCGGGTACAGCAATTATTGCAACCTTCACTTTGAAGCGGTCAATTATCTCCTTAAGGCGTGAAAGCGAATAAACTGGTATATCAGATCTGATCTTCTGCTTGAAAGGATCGATATCGAAGGTGGCTACGATATTCATGCTTTTGTGAACAAACTTGTTGTACTTTGACAACGCGGAGCCCAGGTTGCCCATTCCGATGAGGACCAGGTTGTGATCCTTGTTACGGTGGAATATCTTCTCCATTTTATCAATAAGATCGTTAACATCATAACCGCCTCTCTTGTTCCCGGTGATACCGAATTCCGAGAAGTCCTTTCTTATCTGATCGGGTGTGACTCCCGTTTCATCCGAAAGTGTGTATGAATAAATCTTTTCCACTCCCAGAAGTTTCATTCTTGTAAGGCTTGCCCTATAAAGAAAAATTCTTTTTAAACTGTTTTTTACAGTGTGTTTTGTGAATCGTTTCACAATTATCCTGAATTAATATCTATTTCCATGCAAATTAAATGATTTTTTTATAAAAATAAAA
>JAFGXK010000278.1 GCA_016936695.1 Bacteroidales bacterium
CTGTCGAGAAAGTTCTGTCTGACCTCGACCTTATGGAAATACGCGATCTGCAGGTGGGTGATATCATGAACAAGAAGGTGAGCGGAGGTCAGCGCAAACGGCTGAACATCGGGCTTGAACTAATGAGGGAACCCGGTGTGCTGTTCGTTGATGAGCCCACTTCAGGCCTGTCTTCTTTCGACTCCGGAAAAGTAATGACACTGCTTAAAAACCAGGCTCTTGCCGGGAAACTGGTATTCACTATTATTCATCAGCCCTCATCCGATATTCTCAAGATGTTTGACAGGCTCTGGATTCTCGACAAGGGAGGCTATATGATTTACGACGGCGATCCGGTTGAGGCCCTTGTATATTTCAAGACTGAGACATCACAGGCAAATGCCGCCGAAAGCGAATGCCCGAATTGTGGAAATATCGATACAGAAAGCATACTTCAGATCGTGGAGGTCAAGGTGATCGACAATGCCGGATTTGCCGGTAAAGAAAGACAGGTAAGTCCGAAAGACTGGTATGAAAAATACAAGAAGAAAATGATGCCGGTCCTGGAGGAAATTCCTCCGAAAACCACCCTCCCGCAAAGCAATTTCAAGATCCCGAAAAAATGGGAGCAGGCAAAGACTTTCATCAAGAGAAATATAACAAGGAAACAGGCCGACAAACAATACATGACGATAAACCTGCTTGAGGTGCCACTGCTGGCATTCATTCTGGGATTCATTTCAAAATACAGCGAACAGGGAGTATACTCGTTCGGAGCGAACAAAAATTATCCGGTCTTTCTTTTTATGGCGATTATTGTCGCACTTTTCGTCGGACTGACTGTAAGCGCTGAAGAAATATTCCGCGACCGGAAAGTGCTTGAAAGAGAGAAATTCCTCAATATAAGCAGATCGAGTTACCTGTTTTCAAAGATTACCTTCCTCTTCTTCATCTCAGCAATTCAATCGCTCACTTTCGTCCTTGTTGCCAATACCCTTCTCGAGGTCAGGGGAATGCTCTTTCAGCAATGGCTCATCCTCTTTTCCACTGCCTGCTTCGGAAATGTACTTGGACTGAATATTTCGGCAGGTATGCGAACGGCGGTCAGCATCTATATCCTTATTCCGCTGATTCTTGTACCCATGCTTATTCTCGGGGGAGCCATGATAAAATTCGACGACCTGCATAAATCGATCAGCAGAAAGATTTATGTGCCCCTAATAGGTGATGCTATGGTTACCAGATGGTCGTATGAGGCTCTTCTGGTCGAACAGTTCAAGGCTAACAGGTTCGAAAAGCCCCTTTTTGAATACGACATGGAGATAAGCCAGACCGGATGGTACAATGCCTTTCTTATTCCTACCCTTAAGGTGAAAGTCGATGAATGCAGGGCGGCGGCCGGAAACCCCCAACTTGAAGAGTTATGCAGAAACAATTTCAGAACAATAAACTATCACCTTGATGAATTATCGGAAGCAACTGGAATGAAACCGGGCTCGTGGGCTTCATCAGTCAATTATGAAGGATTCAGGGAATTTACGGCCGATCAGGCAAAGATATATCTCGATTCCCTTGCCTTTGTGCTCAGGGCACGAAACAGGGTTGTATCCGACAGGAAGGACTCACTTGTCAGATCTCTCACAGCGTCTATGGGAATTGATGAATACCAGGCTCTGAAAGAAGCAGACTATAACGAGAACCTTGCAACTTTTGTTCTCAACAGGAATAGCACCAATAGGATATATGATACCGGAAAAAGGCTTATCCAGAAGGCCGATCCTGTATTCATGAAACCCGGCTCAAAATACGGCCGGGCACATTTCTACGCCCCCTACAAACAGATCGGAAAACTCAGGATCGATACTCTTATCTTTAATGTTCTGGCAATATGGATAATGACGGTCGGACTTTTCGTGACCCTCTATTTCAACCTTCTCAAACGCTTCATTGAATTTCTCGAAACACTTAAATTGCCCATCTGGAGAAAGTTTGGAAGGGAACTCCTTCAGGGATAAAGCCTCCTGTAACTCTGCCGGATCATACGCCCGGCATATTCAGGAAATTATTATGGGAAAGGAAGGACTGGCAGTTAATTATAAATCATTAAATATGGACATGGTGAAACCAAAGAAAAGCCTTGGCCAGCATTTTCTCAGGGATAAGTCTGTCGCTGAAAAAATTGCCGGCTCGCTCTCGGGAGATGGCTGCAGCAGCGTACTCGAGGTGGGCCCGGGCATGGGGGTTCTGACAGGCTTCCTCCTGAAGAGGCAATTCCCCGATTTCAGGGTGATTGAGATCGACAGGGAATCTGTAAGCTATCTTCGAAACGCGTACCCCGGACAAATAAACATAATAGAGGGCGACTTTCTGGCTTTCGATATCCGGAGCAGTTTTTCGGGGAAAGTTGCGCTCATAGGCAATTTTCCATATAATATATCGAGTCAGATATTCTTCCGGGTACTTGAAAACCGCGATATAATAACCGAAGTGTGCGGAATGCTCCAGAAAGAGGTTGCTCAGCGGATCTGCTCAAATCCGGGGTCAAAAGCCTATGGAATACTTAGTGTTATGTTACAGGCATTCTACTCTGTAAGTTACCTTTTCTCTGTACCGGCAGGAGTGTTTTATCCCCCCCCTAAAGTGATGTCGGGGGTTGTGAGACTGACCAGAAACAAAAGGGACCATCTCGATTGTGATGAAGGATTGTTTTTCAGGGTTGTGAAAGGCTGTTTCAACCAGCGCCGCAAGACACTGAGAAACTCGGTAAGAGCGGCGTTTAACATAAAATCGGAAGATAATCAACTTTTGCAACTCAGGCCCGAACAACTGTCGGTTGACCAGTTTGTCGATCTTACCAACTGGATAAGTGAGAATCTTATAGCCTCAGAATGAGAAACCGATTGCATCAACCGGATTCATTCTTGCTGCAGCACTTGCCGGTGCATACCCGGCCACAACTCCGATTATTCCTGAAATTGTCAGGGCAAGAACTATGTTCCCGAGAGTGAGATGCATGTTCAGTTCATACAGGTAGTTTATCACCAGCGATCCGATGAATATCATGAGCAGGCCAAGGATGCCGCCTGCCAATGAAAGGAGAACCGATTCGGTGAGGAATTCCTGAAGGATAAATCCTCGCTTTGCCCCGAGGGCTTTTTGTATTCCTATGATGTTGGTCCTCTCTCTGACTGAAACAAACATTATATTGGCAATTCCGAAGCCTCCCACAAGGATGGCAAATGCCCCTATTATCCAGCCGCCGATATTTATTCCCTGGAATACCGCTTCGAAACCCTGCGACAGCATTTTTGAGTTGTTGATTGAAAAGTTTGAAATCTCGGCCGGCTTCAGCCTCCTGGCTGCCCTGATTATCATTGTCAGTTCATCTGTCAGCTCCTGAACAGAAACATCCGGTTTGGCTTTCACAATCATCTGGGAATCAACAAACCTGTTCCGGATATTGATGAAGTTTCGTCCGAAATTCAACGGTATGAGTGTTATCTGGTCAACATTGCTCAGGCTTATGGCTCCCTGTCCTTCCTGCTTGAGCACACCGATCACTGTAGCCTTAAAGCCTCCTGCCATCGTGATCACCTTTCCAATCGGGTCTGTGTCGCCAAAAAGCCTTTCTGCAACCTCAGCACCCATCACTGCAACATTGCTCCCGCTTATATAATCAAACGGTGAAAAATATCTGCCCTTATCGATCTCGAACAACACAACTTTTTCCATATCATCGGTTACTGCTGCGAGTATGGCATCATTTGCCGCGTTGTTCTTGTACTTAATCCTGTCGTTCTTTGCAATAAGGAAAGAAACGGCTTCGCTTTTTGCAGATCTCTTCTGAATCGCCTGATACTCATTCATTGAAACTGTGGGCCACCTTACTATGTCCCACCATTTCATTTCTGAATCGAACGACCATGGGAACTTTTGAATATAGACGACATTGGACCCCATAGAACTGATGCTGTCGCGAATCGACTTTTCCATCCAGTCGAGCACCGTGAATACCGAGATGATGCAGAATATGCCAATTGTGATTCCAAAAAGCGAAAGGAAAGTACGCAGCTTGTTAACTGTCACCGACTTAACGGCTGACAGAAATCCTTCCTTAAAAAGCCTTAATCGTGTTTTCAATTACTTTCAATTGTTATGGGAGTGTCAAAGGTAATAATTTCATTTGGATTACAGGTGCTCACCTCACCGGCCGGAATAATCATGATTATTTTATATGGAGAGTAATGAAAAAATATCTATTTTTAACCGCCTGAATCTGCAGGGAGCGACCTTTCATAAATTTCAGTATATGAGTGAAAAGAGGATCAACAACGCGTTAATTTCAGTATACTTCAAGGACAAGCTGGATGAGATAGTAAGAATCCTTGATGAACTGAATGTAAGAATTTATTCCACGGGAGGCACTTACAGCTTCATTCAGAACATGGGAATTAATGCGGAAACCGTTGAATCACTTACAACCTATCCTTCCATACTGGGTGGAAGGGTGAAGACTCTCCATCCTTCGGTATTCGGAGGTATTCTTGGGAGGCGCAGCAATGACGAGGACCTCCGTCAGCTTACACAGTATAATATCCCTGAAATCGACCTTGTAATAGTTGACCTTTATCCCTTTGAGGACACACTGAAATCGACTGACAATGAAGAGGAGATAATCGAAAAGATTGATATAGGCGGCATTTCCCTCATAAGGGCTGCAGCAAAGAATTTCAACGATGTGCTTGTTATCTCTTCAAGGGATCAGTACGGTAAGCTGATTGAACTGCTCAGGGAAAAGAAGGGGACTACCTCACTCGCCGAGAGGAAATACTTTGCCGCTGAAGCTTTCAAGACCTCCTCTGGCTACGATACAGCCATTTTCGGTTATTTCAACCAGACCGCGGGGATAGATGTGTTCCGGGAAAGCATTAACACTGCTTATCCTCTCCGGTACGGAGAAAATCCTCACCAGAAAGGTATGTTCTACGGCGACACCGGAAAGTTTTTTGACAAACTTCATGGCAAGGAAATTTCATACAACAACTTCCTGGATATCGACTCGGCCCTTTCACTGATCGATGAATTCCATGAAACCACATATGTAGTTATAAAACATAACAATGCCTGCGGAGCGGCCTCGCGTCCTGACCCGTCTGACGCCTGGAAGGATGCCCTGGCATGCGACCCTGTATCAGCTTACGGAGGGGTGATAGCAACCAACGTTCCGGTAGGGGATGAGGTGGCTGCTGAGATCGACAGGATCTTTTTCGAGATAATAATCGCTCCCGGTTTTTCTGACAAGGCATTCGAAATCCTGTCACAGAAAAAAAACCGCATAATTCTCAGGCGAAAGGAAAAAGCGGTGAACCTTTTCCAGTTCAGATCGCTTCTCGACGGAGTGCTCTGGCAGGAAAGGGACCTTAGCACCGAGATGGCCGGGGATATGAAGCCTGTTACCCCAAAGGTTCCCCTGCCCGCTGAAACAGACGATCTGGTGTTTGCCAACAAGATAGTAAAGCACAGCAAATCGAACGCTATAGTCCTGGCAAGGAACAAACAACTCTGTGCCAGCGGTATCGGCCAGACTTCGAGGGTGGATGCGCTGAGACAGGCTATCGAAAAGGCACACACTTTCGGGTTTGACCTTAACGGTGCGGTTATGGCTTCAGATGCTTTCTTTCCGTTTTCCGACAGCGTTGAAATTGCACACAAAGCTGGTATAACAGCTATTGTTCAGCCGGGAGGATCGGTCAGGGATCAGGATTCGGTCGATTATTGCTCCTCTAACAATGTGGCAATGGTATTTACAGGAAAGCGACATTTTAAACATTAAAATCAATAAGTTTATTATATGGGACTTTTTTCATTCTTGACACAAGAGATTGCAATTGACCTTGGAACGGCTAATACGGTTATCATTCACAATGATAAGATAGTTGTCGATGAACCTTCAATAGTTGCCATCGATAAGAATACCGGCAAACTTATAGCTATCGGAGATGCAGCAAGGCAAATGCACGGAAAGACGCATGAGAATATAAAGACGGTCAGGCCGCTCCGCGATGGAGTGATTGCCGACTTCAATGCGGCTGAGATGATGATAAGGGGAATGATCAAGCTGATCAACACAGGAC
>JAFGXK010000279.1 GCA_016936695.1 Bacteroidales bacterium
GGTACAGGAGGCTCAACCGGTCTGCTGCAAGATACCTGGGCCCCGAAAGCGGCCATGATAAGAACAACAACAAGTGACTTTTTCATCCGACTTCGTTTTGCTTATTAAATATATAGTCTTGTGAGTTTAAAATATTAGTGTAATGATTTCGTGAATCTTAGCGCCTTGGTGCCTTAGTGGCATTTTTTTGCCACCAAGACGCGAAGGCACCAAGCTACACAAAGTTAACCGCGCAATGGATTAATTCAAGCATTTTTATACTTACTTTTGACATGACTTTACTTTATGAACCTTCCATATTTCATAGCCCGGCGTCTTATAAGGGGACGGACCGAGAAGACTTCATTCTCGAGACCGATAAATGTTATAGCCATTGTGGGCATTGCCATGGGACTGGCGGTTATGATAATCGCAGTTGCGGTTCTTACAGGTTTTAAACAACAGATCCGCGACAAGATAGTGGGATTCGGTTCAAATATTCAGATCCTCAACTTTGACTCCAACCTTTCGCTCGAAACCATACCGGTCAGCGACACCCAGGCTTTTATCCCCAGGATAAGGGAGATGGACGGCATAAAACATGTTCAGGTCTTCGCCACTAAAGCCGGGATCATCAAGACCACAGAAGCTATTCAGGGTGTGGTGCTGAAAGGTGTGGGAAGCGACTTCGAATGGGATTTCTTCAGAAGCAGCATCATCGACGGAACCGTATTCTCCGTATCCGATACAGGGCGCACAAATGAGGTGATCATTTCAAAAAAGATATCCGACATGCTGCGACTGAAAACGGGTGACTCATTTGCAATGTATTTTGTACAGGACCCTCCCCGCAGCCGCCGGTTCACAGTAAGCGGGATCTATGAAACCAGTCTCGAGGAGTTCGACAAGATGTATGTCTTCTGTGATATTGGCCATATTAAAAGGCTGAATGGCTGGACAGACGACCAGGTGAGCGGTTTCGAGATATTCATCGACGATTTCGACCGGCTCGACGAGATGACGCTTGCAGTAAGGAATCAGGTGGGATACAGACTCCTTGAGGAAGAAACCAAATTCAAGGTCACCAACATAAGGCTAAGATACCCCCAGATTTTCGACTGGCTCAATTTCCAGGACATGAACGTCTTCATTATAATTACCCTTATGCTTCTTGTTGCAGGATTCAACATGATCTCGGGACTTCTGATCATCATACTCGAAAAGACCAATATGATAGGAGTCTTCAAGGCTCTCGGATCGGATAACGGAACCATCAGGAAGATTTTCCTTTATCAGGCCGGCTGGCTTATTGCCAAAGGATTGCTGTGGGGGAATATCATCGGTCTGGGGCTTGCCTTTCTTCAGCTTAAAACAGGGATTATATCACTCGATCCCAGTTCATACTATATAAAAACCGTTCCTGTAAATATGGAACTGTCCCATATCCTTTTGCTCAACATCGGGACAATGATTATCATCATCCTTATGCTGCTCGTGCCCTCACAGCTGATAAGCCGGATAACGCCTGTAAAGGCGATCAGGTATGATTAGAAAACGGATCAGAATTTTCCGTAAAACCTGAAGCTTACTTCCGGGGGGGATCACCGCCCGAATTAAATGTCAGCGATTCACCGTTCTCGGGAAGAATGTTCCTGTAGTGCTCGTAACGTTCGAGAATCTGGCTGACAAAAGCAACCGATTCCTTCCCCTTGAAATAACCATACTTAACGACGCTGTCGTTATAATACTTCGGCTCGGCCTTTTTCAACACCCAGACAGCAACGCTGCCATCCCAGACCTGAGGATCCATGCCATTCTTCCCGGCAAGTTTCATGGCATCAAGTATATGTCCGGGCCCGGCATTATAAGCAGCAAGTATAAATTTAGTCCTTTCTTTTTCATCGGCAATCTTCGAGTCAAAGATTTCATGAAGCCAGTCGATGAATTTTACTCCCGCCATTATGTTCAACTCCGGTGAAGCTGTTACATCAATACCGAAATGCTTTCCTGTTTCAGGCATTACCTGCATGAGCCCGTAAGCTCCCACTCTTGAGACCACATCAGGCTTAAACCTCGATTCCTGGCAGATGAGTGAAGCAAGCAGACGCCAGTCCCATCCTATCTTCTCACTGTAAGTCTTTATAAGGTTGTCCCATTGAGATACTTTTCCGGACCTGAGAGAGTAATTTTCGCTCTTTAAAAATTTAACCGGGTTGGAGTTTCTGAAATATTTTGAGTACAGAATGGCGAAAGTCTGAGTCTCCCTGAATGTTTTTATCCACTGGTTTAGCTCATTTTCAAGCTGGCCGGAATTACTTTTACGGATTGCCCAGGCGAGGTTCTGATGACTGCTCAATGTGGTTGTTATATCGATATCCGGAAAGCGGGCTGAATTTACCAATGCAATATTCTGGTCGCAGACGGCAAATTCAATTTCGCCCTTACTGACAAGATCAATCAGACCTTCAGCCTCGAAAGGGATTTCAACGATTGTCATCTGTTCTCCTGCCTCTCCGGATAATGTATTAAGGTATTCGGCATGAGAAGAACCTTTCTGTACGTAAACGGTCAGATGCGAAAGTTCCAGTGGATTGCGGACAAGCCTTTCATCAAGTTCTGCGGCTGTGAGTGATCTCCATCTGTTGGGTTTCCTCTGAACAAGGATCATCCTGGTGCTGTCTAAAGATTCGGTGAACCTTATGTCTCTGCTGCGCGACGGAGTTACCGTCAGACCCATGGCCAGAAGATCGACCTGCCCTGTTTTCAGCCTGGCAAAAGCATCTTCCACGTTGTTGCCGGTATGTATCTCAAGATCAATCCCAAGGTGATCGGAGAACGCTTTCAGAAGTTCATAGTGAAACCCCATTGGTTCACCTTTATACAGAAAATAGTTGGCTGAGTTAAAATCAGTGATGACTATAAGCCTGCCTCTTGTCCTGATTGAATCAAGATCAAATAGTTCTGAATTGTCAAGGATTTCTCCGGCCGGTTTTTTGGAACAGGAAAGAAAAAGGGTCCCGATTATGGCCAGTAAAACGAATAATTTCTTTGTCAAAAAACAAATTTTAAATTAATCAATTCTTTATTTCCGGACACAAAGATAACAAAATTTATCAATCATAGAAAGTCCATGCCAGGCCATACCTGAACATCCTGACATTCATGGGGTATGAGGGAATCATGAAGTAATCGTAGCCGGTAAATCCTGCATTGACATGATCGAGCATCAGAAATATTCTTGTCCGGCGTATCTTCAGATTCATAAAGACATTAACGAACGGATAATTACCGGTTTCTACCTTGTTCTGCATATAAAACCTTCCGGTTGCCGGCATATAGGAATAAGCATTATACGGGGTATGGTACAACACCTCGGCTCCCACCTGCATGTTCAGCTGTCCGTCTGTCTGCCTGAAGTTGAACAGATGTTCAAAAAAGCCGGTAGCCCTTGCTGTGGCCAGAGGCAGGTCGAGAACATCCGGATTGCTTGACTGCTGAAAAAGAAGATCCGTTGTGAGATGGAATTTCCACGCCCTGAGATCCTTGCTGGCATACACCGACACAACTGACAGACCGCCTCCATGCTGCGCCGGCATTGCCAGCGTATCGAATCCTGTATAATTGTCTATCACGGCATAATTGAACCGCAGTTCCATTTTCCTGGCCGGATAGGAGAAGCTTGTACCGACATCGATCCGGAACTCCTTGTCCATGCTCTTCGACCATTCAAAATGGTTCCCTCCCCACTGTTCATACCAGAAAGAAGGCTGGCGGTTGGCGATGGTCCCGTTGATATTCCACGACGCCATACCTTTTTTAAAGCTGAACGACTTCGATATCATCCCGTCGAGGTTGAAATCGCCAAAGCGGTATCCGCTGAGAAAAAGCTCACCGGTAGCCATCCAGTAGAACTTGTCTCCGATATTGTTGTAAAGCCTTCCGACAAGCACGTTGTTATGCTTGCGCCATAAGGCAGTATCAGCAAGCAGTGTATCGTGGGTGGGCACAATCTGGCTGTATTTTATAAGTTCATTCCTTATCCCCACTCCTCCCGCAAGCCTGAACCGGCTGTTTTCATCCGTAGTAAAATCAAAACGAAGGGTGTTTTTAATGGTTCTTGCAGAGAGGGAATCGAAGGTGCGCGTATTACTAATGTAAACAGAGTCATAGAACCCCGAAGCGGGATTACTGTCCTCATAGGTTCTCCTGTTACCGTCGATGGCAAGAATATGCGAGAACGATCCGCTGAGCCAGAACGGTTTGACTGACACCCCTGTGCTGTCGGCAGCAACAGGCCCCTTTTTTCCCAGGGTATAGCGCTGAACCAGCATCAGGTTGCTGTTTTTGAGGTAACTTCTGGCTTTGCTCAGACCGCCAAGGTTTACCTCCACATTTTCGGGATCGAGAGTTTCAAGCTGACTCAAGTCACTTATTCCCCCGTTCTCGAAGGTTGTCATGTTGTTCAGACCGTAAGCAAAATAAGCTGTGTATTTATCGCCCCGGTAAGATCCGTTAAAAGTGAAGTTCTTGTCGCTCGACCGCTGGTAGGAGTACTGCCCGAGATTATAAACAATATCGTAAACAAGCGCCAGGTTGAGTTTTCTGTTAACATTCTGGGAGTGCCTTATCCTGAATGTCTGTTCGGCCTGGTTGCGGGGACCGGCGTAAGTCCAGACGAATTCAGTAAAGGGAACCTGGGTGTTCATAAAAAGGTATCTCTCCGGCTGGTACATCAGAGGATAGAAGTTGCTGCTCAGGAACTTGTCGGGATCAGTGACCCTGTCGAAAAAATTCAACTGGTAAAACGGAAGGCCATAGCTCCCGGGGTAAGCATTGAAGGGTGAATATTTATCGGCCAGACGGTAATGATTGAACAGGGAGAAAGTTGTATCGAAGGGAACCTTAACCTCTTCGGTCAGATCGGGGGAGAGTCTCCACATTTCTATTGTCCTGTGCCTGATTGTATCCTGAGCCCCGGCATAAAAAACGGGATACAGGCAGGTAATCAGTAATATTGCAAAGGTTCGCCTCATCAGCCGCAAAGATATGAAAATTATGCAAGCAGGATGGAGCGGAGCGCAACTTCAGACATCAATCAACATTATCGTTGAGATATGCATTGTTATCTCTGAGAACCGGTCCCTGACCGTCGGCAAGCTCTTCGAGGGTGAACTTGGAAACCTTTACGTCGTTTTCCTTGTCTTTGGGCGAAAGCGCCATATTACGCCTTACGTAAGCCGGAACATCCTCAAATGCCTCAATATTGTCCTTAATTATCTTATTGGAGAGCCCTTCCTTTTTGAAGAAGTTTTGCATGTGCTTCACCTTCTGAAGGGTCGATTTCTGATTTTCCCTCTCTTCAATAAGCTCCGATTCTCTTTTGCTGCGCACCAACGTAAGTTCTTCCATTGTCTCAGGATCGAAATGGAGCCTTCCCTGCTTTTCCTCCTCAAAATCGGACAATTCCTGCTGCGTGGATTTCTGCACTACAGAAAAAGTGTTTTCTCCCCGGTCGGGAATGATATGCGGAGGAACAGGATGGAGCTCTGCCAGAAGCTCAACTTTCCTGGGCTTCGGTCTTTTATAGGGTGTAAGAATGCTGTTCGACGGGAATCCCGTTGCAATGACAGTGACACTGATCTCCTTGCCAAGGCTCTCGTCCTGTGACAGTCCCCTTATGATGAGTGCATCTTCCGAAGAAGCTTCATACATGTAATCGGTGATCTGACCGAGTTCATCCATGGTAAGCTCGTTCTCCCCTTTGCCTGATGCTATATTGACGAGTATACTCCTTGCGCCTGTGATGTCGTTTGAATTCAGAAGAGGTGAGGAAAGCGCATTTTCTATTGCTGTACGGGCCCTGTCTTCGCCTGAAGCCAGACCCATTCCCATAATTGCAACACCCGACTCCTTCATCACGGTTTCAACATCAGCGAAGTCAACGTTGATATAACCGGCCACCGTTATGATTTCGGCGATCCCCTTAACTGCTGTTGCCAGAATATCGTCGGCCTTGGCAAATGCTGCTGACACGCCGAGATCACCGTATATCTCCCGGAGTTTCTCATTGTTTATGACAAGAAGCGAATCCACATGCTCTCCAAGGTGGCTGATTCCTTCGATAGCATAGTTGATCCTCACCTTACCTTCCGATTTGAAAGGTATTGTAACCACTGCCACGGTAAGATATCCTTCATCCCTGCAAGCCTTTGCGATTACGGGAATAGCCCCCGTGCCGGTGCCTCCTCCCATTCCGGTGGTGAGAAACACCATTTTGGTATTGCCTCCGATAGCATCCATCACCTCGCCTATGTTCTCCATGGCAGCCTGGCGTCCAACCTCCGGCTTGCTTCCAGCACCCCGGCCTTCGGTAATAGAGGCACCAAGCTGGACTTTAACGGGCACCTGGCTTTTTGCCAGAGCCTGATGGTCGGTGTTGCAAACCACAAAATTGACATCCTTGATGCCTTTGTCGAACATGTGGTTAACTGCATTGTTGCCGCCGCCACCTATTCCGACAACCTTTATTATGGATGACCTCTCAACCGGAAGGTCAAAACTTATCAAATCATCTTCCATGGTTTCTTTTTTTAATTGTTAATGAACAGCATTTCCCATTCGGCCAAACCAAAGGTCAGTTAATCGTCTGATCTTCCACCTCAAACATCCTGGTGATCATCTGCTTTATCTTTTCAGTTATCGGAACCCTGTCGTGCATTACTGGTTCAGGCGCGGCTGCTTCCTCCTGCTCCTCAACCTGTATGCTTTCAGCCTTCCCGGTGACAGGCTTCCTGGTTTTTACAAAATCTTCCTTGCTCCCGGCCTCAAACGATTTCTTGTATGTTTCCAGGTGGTCGATGCCCCTTAGGATAAGTCCTACGGCAGTTGCGTACATCGGCTGGTTAACCTCATCCTTTCCCTTGCCTGCAAGATGCTCATTGGGATAGCCGATCCTGACATCCATGGCAGTGCGGAAATTCATGAGCTGCGAAAGGTGTTTCAACATTGCTCCCCCTCCGGTTATTACAAGTCCGGCTGCCAGCTTGTCGGCATAACCTGAATTCTGTATCTCGAAATTAATAATCTCAATTATCTCCTCCATCCTCGACTGTATGATTCCGGCAAGGCTTCTGAAGGATATCTCCTTCGGGTTCCTGCCGCTGATGCCCGGGATTGCCACTACCTTGTCTTCAGGTGCGATATCCCTTAGCGCAGAGCCATATTGAATCTTAAGCTGCTCGGCATGCCTTTCGAGTATTGCACAACCTTCCTTGATATCTTTTGTGATCACATTGCCGCCGAACGGTATTACTGCTGTATGCCTTATAATGTTGTCGTAATAA
>JAFGXK010000280.1 GCA_016936695.1 Bacteroidales bacterium
CTGTCGACCGTGGTGGAGGCACGCGACGGCAGTCTGCTCGGGGCCAGGATAGCTGATGACGGCCAGTGGAGATTTCCGCCCGGGGAAGAAGTCCCTGAAAAATTCAGGAAAGCTCTTCTATCTTTCGAGGACAAATATTTCTTTTATCATCCGGGGATCAACCCGATTGCCATATTCCGCGCATTCAGGGACAACATCCGTTCGGGCGAGATAGTAAGCGGAGGAAGCACAATCACCATGCAGGTGGCAAGGCTGTCGCGGGGGAACAGGCCGAGGACCTATGGCGGAAAGATAATTGAAATCTTCCAGGCCTTAAAGATGGAGATCTTCAGATCGAAGAAACAAATACTCAGAACATACGCGGCCAATGCGCCTTTCGGAGGAAACATAGTAGGTCTCGATGCTGCAGCCTGGAGATATGCAGGAAAAGCACCTGCCGACATTACCTGGGCTGAAGCCGCAGCGCTGGCGGTTCTTCCAAATTCACCTTCGCTCGTATATCCCGGAAGAAATCAGGAAACTCTTGCAAGAAAAAGGAATGATCTGCTTAAAAAGCTTTATGAAAGGAAGTATATCGATTCGCTGACGCTTATCCTAGCGATGGATGAATCCCTTCCGGGGGAGCCCAGGCCCCTTCCTTCCCTGGCACCCCATCTGACGGACCTATACTACACGACTCAGCGGGGAAAGAGGATCAGAACAACCATAGATGCGGACATTCAGGAGCAGACTGCGGCGATAGTCAATATGCATCAGAAGGAGCTCTCAGCAAACCAGATCTTCAATGCAGCCGCAATTATAGTGGATGTCCCCTCGGGAGAGGTGCTGGCCTATGCCGGCAACAGCACCAATGCAGGACTGGAGGATCATGGAGGCAGTGTAGATATTGTCCGTTCGCTGAGAAGCACGGGAAGCATCCTCAAACCTTTGCTCTATGCAGGAATGCAGGAATCGGGAGAACTTCTGCCGGGCACCCTCGTACCGGATATACCGACAAGGTTCCCCGGTTTCACGCCAAAGAATTTTGATGAGACTTACAGCGGCGCAGTTCCTGCCGATGCTGCACTTTCGCAGTCGCTCAACATCCCGGCGGTAAGCATGCTCAGAACCTACACCTCCGGAAGATTCCTGGAACTTCTCGGTCTTACCGGATTTACAACATTCAGTAAGCCGGCTGATCATTACGGACTATCGCTGATCCTTGGAGGCGGGGAGACCTCCCTCTGGGAACTGGCGGGCTTTTATGCTTCACTTTCGAGAGTGCTCGGAAGATACTCGAAGGAGAAGAGATATGTAACCGGCGATTATCATCCTCCCTTGCTGACTCATGAGGAAGATGATAAAAAAACGACCTATAAAGATGAAAACCCGCCACTTTCGGCCGGGTCGATCTGGCTCACCTATGAAGCGCTGAGGAAAGTGAACCGTCCGGAGTCGGAAGCCGGATGGCAGTATTTCGCCTCGACACCCGGGCTGGCGTGGAAGACCGGCACGAGTTTCGGGTTCAGGGATGCATGGGCGATTGGAACCACACCCAAATATGTGATCGCAGTCTGGGCAGGTAATGCCGACGGTGAAGGCAGGCCTGGTCTGACCGGAGTGTCAGCAGCGGCTCCGGTGATGTTCGATCTTGCCGGGATAATGAAGGAGGGCGAGTGGTTTTTCCCTCCCTATGAGACGCTGACTGCAATAGAAGTATGCAGGGAGAGCGGTTACAGGGCAGGACCTGACTGTCCCGAAAAGGTTGAAGTACTTGCATGCATCAATGGTCTCAGAACGGAAGCCTGCCCATATCACACCATTGTCCATCTCGACCGGAGCAGAAGCAGGCAGGTGAATGCGGGGTGTGTACCCGCGTCGGAAATGATAAATGAGCCATGGTTCATCCTTCCTCCGGCGATGGAGTATTTCTACCGGCAGAAGCACCCGGGATACAGGCCGCTTCCTCCCTTTGCTCCGGGCTGTGAACCTGAAAAGAGCCGGCCGGTGATGGAGTTTATATATCCCACATCAGGGATCAGGATCTTTATTCCCCGCGATCATACAGGGGAGCTGACCAGAGTGATAGCGGAAGCGGTTCACAGGAATCCTTCAGAAAAGCTTTTCTGGCATCTTGATGAGGAATATATTACATCAACAACATTCCTTCACCAGACAGAGATCTTTGCATCTCCGGGAAACCACAGGCTCACAATAGTCGATGCGAGCGGCAATATGTCTACCTGTTCGTTTACGATAATTGCAGGAACATGATCCGATACCGTTTTTGCTGGATACAGTGCCGGAAAAGGATCTGTTTTTCATATCTTCGAACCTGAAACGGAACTATAATTGCACATTTAAAGTCCCCCTTGTCCATTTACCCCCAACCCCCCAGGGGGGCTTTATGAATCAGATAATGAATAACTTGTAATATTTTTGAATGGAAAAACGAACAATACTCATAAAAATGAAAAAATTAATCTTCCTGATTGTCTTTCTGATCTCATCTGTTTCACTTAATGCACAGAACGAGATCAAGAACCTGCTGGAGGAACTTGCCGATTTAGCAGGTGTAGATGTCAATCTTACAGGATCAGCCTTTAAATCGACCAGGCTGATGAACGGTCACTCGACTGAAAGAATGGCCCCCGCAGAGCTAGATTTCAGGATATCACACCGTTTCGGCCGTCTCAACACCGGTGCTTATGAATTTTTCGGTCTCGACCAGGCTAACATTCACTTCGGTCTCGATTACGGAATAACCAAATGGCTGATGGTTGGTTTCGGAAGAGGCACCTATGAAAAGACCTTTGACGGTTTTGCCAAATTCTCGGTTGCACGGCAATCGGGCGGGGAAGCCAACCTGCCAGTGTCTTTGTCGATTCTCTCATCAGCTGCTTACAGGACGATCAAACCCGGTGCAGGCGACGAGTACACCTTCAATGAGAGAATGTCGTATGTCGGTCAGCTTCTGGTATCGAGAAAATTCAACGAGAACTTCTCCCTCCAGCTCATGCCCTCGGTGGTGAGCAGGAATGTTGACAGGACTGACCCGGATCTGCTGTGGGCGGCAGGCGCCGGCGGAAGGGTTAAGCTTTCGAGGAGGATAAGCCTGAATGCCGAGTATTACTACAGCATCAATCCCGGATCGTACATAGGATCGGAAGTGTACAATCCGCTGTCGCTCGGATTCGACATCGAGACCGGCGGACATGTCTTCCAGCTGATCTTCACCAACTCGCTGGCCATGATAGAAAAGGGATTCATAGGTGAGACAACCGGCAGCTGGGGAAAAGGCGATATCCACTTCGGGTTCAATATCTCAAGAGTCTTTGACCTGAAATAAGCCGGCAGAGCGGAATAACCTCAACAGCGCCAAACAATTCCGCAGACAGGTTGTTATACATAGAGATATGAATGAACAACAAAAGTTGCTTGTTGCTAGTTGCTTGTTAAGAAACCAACAACAAGCTAGTAACCAGTAACCAGCAACATATCCATTATGAAAAACCTGTTACTGATATTCTTTCTTGCCTTCCTGTCGCTGACGGCCGGTGCGCAGAAATACGCTGCAAAAAACGGCTTTATCGGCTTCTTTTCCCATACACCTATAGAAGACATCAAGGCTGACAATAACCAGGTGGTCAGCATACTTGACATCTCGACGGGAGAAATTGCCTTCCAGGTGCCGATCAGGTCGTTCCGTTTCAGAAAGGCGCTGATGGAAGAGCACTTCAATGAAAACTACCTTGAATCGGCAAAATTCCCAAGGTCGACGTTTACCGGAAAGATACTCAATCATTCAGCCATCGAATTCACGCGTGAAGGACGTCATGAAGTGACAGTTGAAGGCAATCTGACCATACGCGATGTTACAAGGAAGATAACTGAGAAGGGAATCATTGAAATCACTTCAGGCGGGATCAATGCCGAATCAAAATTCATCGTTGCAACGGCTGATTACGGAATAAAGATACCTACGATCGTCAGGAACAACATTGCCAAAACCATTGAGGTGACAGTCAGAATGAAATACCTCCCTATGTAGCGTGTTTGTGTCTGGTAAGTCTCCCGGAATAATCTGAAATCGTGTCATAACATTATCTTTGTCTGCATGACATCATATAGCAGAGAAGAATTATTTCCCGTGGTTGATCCGGACGGCAATGAGATTTCAAAGGCTCCCCGGAGTCTGTGCCACGACGGGCTCAGCATGCTGCTCCACCCGGTTGTCCACCTGCATCTTTTAAACGGGAGGGGTGAGCTTTATCTCCAGCTCAGGGCGAAGACGAAGGATCTCCTCCCGGGGTACTGGGATACATCGGTGGGAGGCCATATGGATCCGGGAGAAACACCGGAAGAGGCCCTGAGAAGAGAGGCGCTGGAGGAACTTGGACTGCAGGATTTTACATTCAGGCTTATTGATAAATACATCTGGAAATCGATCCGGGAAAGAGAGCTGGTTTACTCGTTCACCGGCAGTTCCGAAAGCATTCCTCTTATAGACCACGACGAGATCGATGACGGCAGGTTCTGGCCGGTTCAGGAAATCATTGAAAATCTTGGGAAGAATATCTTCACACCCAACTTCGAGTTTGAGTTCAGGAAATTTTTTCCTGAATCTTTTTGCCCCCAAACCCCCTAAAGGGGGCCTTGGATTCTGCAATCATTGTTTTTATCTTTAGTGAATAGTTTAAATACTCAATCCTCCCCGATTACAGCCCCCCTTCAGGGGGGTCGGGGGGTGCAAACAATAAACCGATCCCCATGAAGAAGACCGTCCTGACCGTCATTTTTGCAGCATTAAGCCTGGCATGCATTTCCCAGAAACCTGCAGTAAATACCGCCCGGTTAAAAATGACCGGTTATGAGCTTTCGGTTCCGCCGAAACCAATCGATCCGCAGATCGTTCAGGACCAGGATGACATGACATGGGATGATTATAATCCTATACCAGGGAAAAACTGGGCTGATCCGTCGCTCGAGCCGGGAAGGAAGTTCCGTATGGCTCTGGTGGCGGTTGATTTTCCCGATCAGCCTTTTGTAATCACTCAGCCGAAGCACTCTGATCTGTTCGGAAATCCTCAGATCGATCCGATCCTTAGGGAAGATGTTCCCCGGTTCTATTCGGATTTCTGGCTTAAGCCATCGGCAGTGAACCATGGCCAGACGATCAACGGCTACTGGATGGAGCAGTCGCGCGGCAGGTTTGGCATCACTGCACTCGATGCCTTCGGTCCCTACAGGATGCCGGCAAACCTGTGGGAATACGGTCTGAACGAATGGGGTCAGCACGACTTCACTCCCGACGGCCGGCGTCCGTCAAAGAGGATGGAGAGGCATGTGGATTCAATCTGGAGGGCTGACAAGGGAGACCTTAAGTCGCAGTATGATGCAATACTAAGGATATATGCAGGATATGATGAGACAGGAGTGTGGCAGGAGTTTGGCGAGATGAAGTTCCTGTCGAAGGATGACATCCCGCCTGAATGGGGAAATCCGGATACCACTAAGCCCCGCTGGGCAGCAACACGATATGTGCCGTGGACATCATGGAAGGCAGCCCAGATGCAGTGGGGACTTTCGTCGATACGGCAGGGAGAGAACTCCGGAACCATAACCCACGAGCTTGGCCATTACGCATTTTCTATTGGTGACAATAACAACAATCCGTATGTCGAGCCTTACAGGAGAGTGGGATCGGGAACATGGGACATGATGGACAGGGGCTGTTTCAACGGACCGGGCGGACCGCACATGAGGTGGGTGGTTCCTCCCACGATGGGCGCTGCGATGCCGGCTGGCCTTATGCTACGTAACAGGATGATAAACGGGTTCCTCGAAAAGGAGCAGGTGCTCACCCTGAGCAGGGAAGGACTTGCCTTATCGGGTCCGGTGGTGGCAACGGTCACAGCCAGGGCGGTGGAACCCCTGCCCGGATCATTCGCAGGCATTGTAGTAAGGCTCGACGGCGCTGAACCTCACGACAGGACCCCGGTTGACGATCCCGCCACAAATCCGCTGTCGCCCGGTATACCCAATTACGATTTCTATTCACTGGAGGTAGTTCAAAGGATAGGTTACGACTCCTTTTGTCCCGACAACGGAGTGCTGCTGGCAAAGAACAAGGACAAGGAGAGCCGTAACGGCGGCCCCAACGGGTTCAACTGCTTCAACTGGGTTATCGATGCACATCCGGAGGACATCAATATGGTTGATTATGTAAGGCCCGACGGGCAGAAAGTAATGAGGACCATAGCCGACTACAGGCAGCTCAACGATGCCCTGTTCCATGCCGGGCTCAGTTCGGGAAGCCTTGCAGAATGGACCGATGAGCATAACCGCCTGCATTTCTACATTATCGATAAGGCAAAAAATGAAGACGGTATAATGTCGTATGAGCTGGGCATCAGGTCGCTCGACGGATCGGGTTCTCAAAAGAGAGGAGTGTCTGTGACCACTCCCCGGGATAAGAAAATCAATGGTGGCGGCGGATATGTGCTCTTCACTGTCCGTAACACAGGTGAACCGGCAGCTTCTGATCCCTCGCTCCATCATCAGAACACAACGAAATGGCTTAACAGCGACATTTACAGAATAACAGCCGGATGTGAAGGAGAAGGCTGCTCCGCAACTCTTCTGAATGGCTTTATCTCGCTGCTGCCAGGCGAATCAGGAGTAGTGCCGGTGTATATCTCGTTTGAAAAAGGAACTTCACGAAAGGCGAAGATCAGTCTGACTGTCAGATCGGAGAGCAATTCTCAGATTGAAATTACGGAAACGATGGCAATAAAAAGGAAGTAAGAGGCTGTTCCCGTCAACTGAAGGCCCGAACAGGCACGGTTTATGCGGAATATTTGCCAAAAATTACTACCTTTATATATTATATCTATATGTAAATGAGCAAAACCGAAAAAATACTTGACCTGGATAATGAGATGGAAGCGCATCTTATCGACGGTCTTCTGAATGAAAGAGGTATTCCGCATCTGATAAGGTCGTTTCACGATTCGGCTTATGACGGATTATGGCAGTCAAATTCCGGCTGGGGCCGGCTGGATGCTCCGGAAGAGTACCGGGAGGAGATCGTGAAAATATTCAATGAGATGTCTCCTGCAGACGATGTGCCTCACGAGGACGAGCTGCCTCCGGAAGCTTAGTCTTCTTCCATCAGAATGTCCTCGGCCTCTTCGAGCCCGTCTTCATCGGGGACTGTACTTTTTTTTATTACTTTTACCATGTATTGACCCTGATCCATCATGCCTGACCCTGCATCCAGACAAGCCTTGTTCATCCTGAATCCGAATGCGGGGATCCCTCCCGTCAAGTTCTTTGTATCCGAAGAGCTGAAAAGACGGAGAGATGAACTGTCCTATTACAAGTCGCTGAGCATCGATGAATCGGGGACCCTTATAAAAAACAACTTCGATAAATACAAAATTTTCATAGCAGCCGGAGGAGACGGCACTGTTCACACTGTAGCCGCCAGGCTGGCAGGAACGGGGAAGCTGCTCGGCGTGCTGCCGATCGGATCGGGCAACGGGTTTGCCAGGGAACTGGGATTCAGGCCGAATATCAGGTCGCTGCTGAAGGATATCGAAAGGAACGAGAGTTTCGACATCGATATGCTCACAATAAATGATGACCTCTGCCTGAATGTTGCGGGAGTCGGTCTGGACAGTTTTGTTGCCCACTCTTTCGACAAGCTTGGCACACGCGGATTCTGGTCTTACGTATGGGTAACCATCGGGAATTTTATCCGTCTCCGCCCCTTCCATGCAGAAATCACGGTTGAAGGAGGAAAAACCATTTCGGAGGACCTTTTTGTACTGGTTACGGCCAATACAAGGCAGTTTGGAAACTATGCATTCATCGCTCCCGAAGCTGTTCCCAACGACGGCATGCTCGACATTGTTATGCTAAAGCCTTTCCCGAAGTTCCTTTTCCCGATATTTATCTACAGGCTCTTTGCAAAAAAACTCAACCGGTCAAAGTACTACAGGCATATCAGGACAGACAGGGAAGTGACTGTCAGTACACCCGAGACCAGGTTTCATATCGACGGGGAGCCGCTGACAATTAAGGGGGAAATAAGGATAAATGTAAGGAAGAATGCCCTGAAAGTGCTTAAAACGCGACACAATAAATTTGCTTAGAAGATCTTTTCTTTCGTTGTCATAACACAGATCTGTACAGAAAATTTATTTAATTATTTCTTTGTGTAACTTGGCGTCTTTGCGTCTTGGTGGCAAAAAAAAATGCCACTAAGGCGCTAAGACACGAAGATTCACTAAGTCAGTATATTAAGATTTCAACCTCACAAAACTCTAATATAGTAACCTGAAATCAACAAAATAACCTGATCATGAAAAAGATAATGTTGCTTTTTTTTCTGGCCGCAGCTCTTATACAGATCACAGCCCAGACAACCGATGATTTTAATTCACGCCGGGTGGTGCTGCCGAACGGATGGTACCTGACACCTGCAGGAAAGATTCTTCAGCTCGGGGATCTGCCCCTCAACATTGCAGTTTCGCCGAACGGTAAGCTGGCCGCCATAACCAATAACGGCCAGAGCACCCAGATGATCCACCTGGCAGATATAAAAAAGGGGATTGTGACCGACTCAGTCATTATCGGCAAATCGTGGCTGGGACTGGCATTTTCCGACGATGGCAAAGCCCTTTATGCATCGGGCGGAAACGACAACTGGATAATAAAATACAACATCCGCAGGAAGGAGCTCATCAACACCGATACAATAAGGATCGGCAAACCCTGGCCCGAGAGGATCTCAATAGCTGGTCTTGCCCTTGACGACAAAAAGAAAGTGATCTATGCGGTGACCAAGGAGAACAATATGCTTTATGCCATCGACCTGATAACAAAGAGCATCATATCGCAGACTCCCCTTGGAGGCGAAGGCTACACCTGCATCCTTTCGCCCGACAGGAAGACACTATACGCAACGTGCTGGGGCTGCGACAAGGTTGTAGTCTTTGATACCTATACCCAGAAGATCCGCGGAACAATCAATGTCGGTGACAATCCCAACGACATGTGCATCACTGCTGACGGGAACTGGCTCTTCGTGGCAAACGCAAACGACAACAATGTGTCTGTGATCGACACCAGGGCCGGAAGGGTTGCCGAAACGCTCAACTCGGCTCTTTATCCTGATTCCCCGAGCGGATCAACGACAAACGGAGTCGCACTGAGCAGGGATGAGAAGACGCTTTATGTTGCAAATGCAGACAATAACTGTCTGGCTGTTTTTGATGTCACGATACCGGGAAGAAGCAAGGGAAAAGGATTTATTCCCACAGGCTGGTATCCGACGAGCGTACGCGTGTCGGGTGACAGGATACTTGTAACGAACGGCAAGGGAATGACATCACTTCCCAATCCTTACGGCCCCAATCCTGCCCGGAGCGGCGATGTTGTCATCCACCACGAAGGAGGCAGGGATCAGGTAATTAAGGTGCAGTATATCGGAGGAGGCCTGTTCAGAGGCACCATGAGTATCATTGACCCGCCTGATGAAATAATGGCAGGTGTTTACTCGAAGGCTGTTTACGCCAACACCCCCTACACCAAGGAGAACGAACTCAGTTCCGAAGGAGAGGCAGGCAATCCCATACCTCGGAATGTTGGAGATCCCTCTCCCATTAAATATGTGTTTTACGTCATCAAGGAAAACCGCACCTACGACCAGATACTTGGCGATATGCCGGAAGGAAATGGTGATCCTGGTCTGGTTTTGTTCGGTGAGAAGGTAACCCCTAATCACCATGCCATTGCCAGGGAATTTGTACTTCTGGATAATTTCTATGTAAACGGCGAAGTGAGCGCTGACGGTCACAACTGGACTATGGGAGCCTATGCAACCGATTTCCTGGAGAAGAACTGGCCCACCAGTTATGGCAACAGGGGCGGCACCTATCCGGGTGAAGGAGCCAGGGAAGTAGCCAACAATAAGGTCTTCTTTTGGGATATGTGCAAGCAGAACGGAGTGAGCTACCGTACCTACGGTGAGTTTGTAAGCGACGGAAAACCGACGCTGGAAGTGCTCCGGAATAATTACTGCCGCGACTTCACCGGATGGGATGAGTCGGTCAGGGATACCGTAAGGTTTTACCAGTGGAAGCGCGATTTTGACTCACTGCTTGCCGTCAATGCGGTTCCGCGGTTCAACACAGTCAGGTTCATTAACGATCATACCCAGGGCCTGAGCCTTGGCAGACCCACACCGTTTGCCCATGTGGCCGATAACGACCTTGCACTGGGAATGTTCGTGGACTATCTGAGTCACAGTCCGATCTGGAACGAGACTCTTATAATCTCGGTTGAGGATGATGCGCAGAACGGGCCCGATCATGTTGATGCCCACAGGAGTGTTGCGCTTCTTGCCGGAGGGTTTGTGAAACAGGGATTTGTCGATCACACACCCTATACCACCACGTCGCTTCTCCGGACAATGGAACTTGTTCTTGGTCTGCCCCCCATGACTCAGTATGATGCAGCAGCAAATTCTCTGTGGAGATGCTTCAGCACCTCATCAGGCCATCCTCCGTACAAGTTCAGGCCAGCAAATATCGACCTGAATGAAAAGAACACGGGCCAGAACAGATGGCAGGCCCTGAGCGAAACGTTTGACTTCAGCGTCGAGGACAGGGTTAATGACTTTGATTTCAATGAAGTGATATGGAGGTCGGTGAAGGGACTTGATTCCCCGTGTCCGCCTTCTGTAAGGGCAGCTTTTCTTGCACCTTTTTAAACTCAGGGTCCTTTACCATTCTTACGCGGATCCCGGTGTTAGAAACTATTAGCGGAAGCATCGTATAGGACTTGTATCCCGGGCAGGAAAAGATGAGGGAAGAACCATCGGGGACCTTGCTGATAAAGAATCTCCCTCTTTCATCAGTTGTCGAAAAGATTGTCGACTTTGAAACAAGTACCCTCACACCCTGAAGCGGATTGCCTTCCTCATCAACCACCATGCCGCCAACCTGCTTCTGGAGTATGGAAGCAATCACTTCAACCCCATTTTCAGGTAATGAAGATCCCATGTAATAGTATTCCGGACTTCGGAAAGAGCAGAAAACAAGTATAAGAACCGGGAGAAAGAGAAGTTTTAGCCTCCTGAAAAGAGAGACATCTGACTTAATCATTATTTCGTAATTATTTTTGTTGTCACCGTTTTACTGCATCAATAACTGCAGTAATCATAAAGAGCAAAATCCCTGCCAGAAAAGACGCCAACAAAAAAACGACGGTCCGAACGATTATTCCTTCTTCTTTTTCTTCTTTCCGGGTATATTCCCTGTTTCCTTGATCAGTTCCTCAAGCTCACTCATCGACAGGTCTTTTTCCCTGGCGAAGAACGATGCGAGTGCGGGGAATGAGCTATCGAAATACCCGTCAAGAAGTCTGAACAGCTGTCTTTTTGAATATTCCTCCTTCGTTACCACCGGGTGGTAAAGATGAGTGTTCCCATAGGCCTTGTGCCCCACATAGCCTTTTCTTTCAAGCACCCGGACAACGGTTGATACTGTATTCCGGGCCGGCCGCGGTTCATCAAATTTCGTGCGGATATCCTTGACAATGCCGCTTTTCATGTCCCAGAGTATCTGCATAATCTCTTCCTCTGCCCTTGTAAGGGGCTGGTTTTTAGGTTTTCTTCTCATATCGGATCGGGTTTGGTTATTAATCAGTTAGTCTAACAGGTTAAGTTCCCGGAGGTTTTTCCAAAGTAACATTATATGCAAATATAGAACTATCACAATAGTTGCGCAAGTATTTGGAAGAAAAATGACTAATTCAATAGGAAGAAAGATCGAAGACGGAAGACAGAAGACGGAAGACAAAGAAAAAAGGCGCAAGGCAACCAGTTCTTCGCCTTGTGCCCTGTGCCTCACACCGCTCAACACAACAGTACAATTACCCATTGATTAATATATTTTCCTAACTTGCATCCTGATGACGATGAAGAAAACCTGTTTATATATTATTCTGCTGTTGCCTTTGGTTGCAATGGCAGGATGCCAGAACCGGAAAGCACCACGCGATGCCGGCGAACGCAGTCATGAGGAGTTGATGAAAAACAGTTCCCGTACTGAAAGGAACGGATGGATCAACGTAAGGCTCGAAGGAAATGCTGAAGCTATAGGGTATCAGCACGGATATTTGCTTGCAGATGAGATAGTGGACCTCAGGGGTGCCATGTCGATGCTGAATGCAAGGACCACCGGGAAAGACTGGGCTTTCTTCAGGGACGAATCGGAGATGATGTTCTGGGATAATATCCCTGAGGAGTATCAGAAGGAAATTGACGGCATTGTAAAGGGAGTCAACAAAAAAAAGGGAGAAGGCACCATCGACAGGCAAGATGTCGTGGCTATGAATTCGATACTCGAGATATCGTGGTATTACATTCCCTGGCTCGAATCGAGAGGCAATCCAAATGCTCCCGATCCGACCCCTCCGGGGCATTGCAGCGCCATTGCCGCGACCGGTTCGTGGACTACCGGCGGTCAGATTGTGATGGCCCACAATGCATGGGTTGAATATGTAATCGGACAGCGCTGGAACATTATTCTGAACATAGTTCCCGAAATAGGCCACAGCATAATTATGGATGCCCTTCCGGGATTCATCCACAGCGGCGACGATTTCGGGATAAACAGTGCGGGACTTATTGTCACTGAAACCACCATCACCCAGTACAGGGGATTTGATCCGACAGGCGTTGCCGAGTTTGTCAGGGCACGGGAGGCGATGCAGTTCGCCTCGTCGATTGAGGAGTGGGTTGCGGTGATGAAGGAGAACAATAACGGAGGATATGCAAACGACTGGCTTTTAGGCGACATCCGGACAGGTGAAATAGCACGGTTCGAGTTCGGACTGGAGAACCAGTTCCTTGAAAGGACAAAAGACGGTTATTTTACAGGAGCCAACTACCCGGTTCACAACAAGCTGATCAGGGAAGAGACCACTTACGACTCGACGGTGATGAGTACCTCTCCCAATGCCCGCAAGCTGAGATGGAAACAGCTGATGAGCAAAAACAAGGGCAAGATAGATGTCGGCATGGCAATGAGTTTCATGAGCGATCATTACGATACCTGGCGACAGGAAGAAAAGCAAACCGGTCTGACACTTTGCGGACATATTGACAAGGATGAGGCGGGGGCTCCCGATATGGGATGGGGTCCCTTTACCCCTGCCGGTGCGGTGCAGGCAAAAGCAACCGACAGCAAGCTGGCTTCCGGAATGAAGTTGTGGGCAATCATGGGCCATCCCTGCGGAACACCATTCGATGCAGATAAATTTCTTACCGAACACCCTGAATTCAGTTACCAGAAAGAGTTCCTGAAAGACATGCCTTCGAGGGAATGGACGCTGTTCGGGGAATAATTTAGATAATATAAATCATATCTCCTCCCTGTTTGCCTGATTATGATTACTTTTGCCCCCTGTTTAACGGGGAGGCTGACATCGGCCGGATCCACATAACAAATCAGCAGTTTTGCCGTTTTTAAGATGTCAGTGTCAATTATGAAACACAACCTGTTTGGATGAAAAGACTTATACTGATTATATCTCTTACGGTCGTACCATTTCTTCTGCAGTCGCAGGTTTCAGTCGTTAATGAGGGCATGACGGTAAACAACACCGTCACAGGAAACTGGGCGGGGGTCAACATCCCGAGAGAAGTAAAAACATCGCTCATTTTCAGGAACAATTCCATTACATCGGTTAACGCTTCCGGATATCTCCTTCAGTCGGGCGATGAAGTGCCATTGACTACCAACAACAATCTCGACGGAGCCGTCATCACCGGCAACAAGCTGACATGGAACGGCACCGACGCATCATCGAACACTCACGGTATGTTCATGGGGTACAACATCAACTTTACCGTGAAATACAATTACCTCGACAAGACCCCTTACGGGATCCTTTTCAAATCGGGCTCGGATGCCGGCACAAATATGACATACTCATCGGGTTACGGTGCTTCATACAATATTGTCAGGAATTCAAAGATGTCGGTGAGAATGAAAGGCATAAACGGAGTGCAGGTGTACAACAATACATTCTATTCCAGTCTGCAGTCAGGCTCACTGATCTATATTGACGCCAACAACGACAGAGCTGTACCTGC